>JAUVSX010000007.1 GCA_030596915.1 Chloroflexota bacterium
CGGTGGAAGCCGCTGCAGCGAACGGCGGTCGGCGGCGCGGCAGAGCGCGTTGAGCGCACGGTCCTTTGGCCGTGGGCGGCAGCATCCAGAGCAGCGATGCGAAGGAAGCTGCCGGGCGTACTCGCGGGCGTGGATGTGTTCCATTCCTCCGATGTGCTCCAGTTTCGCCAGCCCGGCGCCCTAAACGTGGTCACGATCTATGATATGACCGTCCCGCTCTATCCCGGACTCCAATCCCGGGACACGCGAGAACTCCAGTGTGCCAAGTACCGATTTGCCCAGGAAGAGGCTGACGCAATCGTGACTATATCGGCGGCGACGAAGCGGGACATCGTGGCTCACCTGATGATCCCCGCATCACGCGTTCACGTCGTGTATCCTGGCGTGAGGCCCCTATTCCGGCCCATCAACAACGGCGCAGCGTTGGCGGAAGCCTTGGCTCCGTTCGGGCTTGCGCCCGGCGGGTATGTCCTCCACGTTGGCACGCTGGAGCCGCGAAAGAACCTGGGCCGGCTGATTGAGGCATATGGTCTGATGCGCACTGTGATGGCGCGACCCGCGCCGAAACTGGTTCTCGTGGGCGCCGAAGGCTGGGGGTCCGCAGACGTGTTGCGGCGACCAGAAGGCGAGGAGTGGGCGCACGACGTACGGTTTCTGGGGCACGTGCCGCGCTCCTCGCTGCCTGCACTCTACAACGGTGCCGCGATCTTCGTCTATCCCTCGCTCTACGAGGGCTTTGGCCTCCCGCTTCTGGAGGCGATGGCGTGCGGCGTGCCAGTCGTTGCCTCCAACGTGTCGGCGATTCCGGAGGTCGTTGGTGATGCCGCGGTGCTCGTCGATCCCACCGATACTGAGGCAATTGCGGAGGCTCTTGCTACGATACTCGCTGACCGTGAGATGAGGGCGCGCCTACGGTCCCTGGGGTTTGTGCGCGCCAGGCGCTTCACCTGGGAGCGCGCCGCCCGCCGCCTGCTCGAGGTGTACGGCGCCGCGGATGGGTGACCGCCACGCGTTTCGATACGCCTGCAGGCATGCGGGCCCGTACTGCGTGCAGGGAGGTCGTGATGTACGTGTGGTTCGGGCGCAAGACCCGAAGCCAGGTATCCTATGGCCGTACTGCCCGTTCACGAAGACCCGTGGGACGTCGGACCGGTCGAGGCCCGCCGGATCCAGGTTCAACTGGGCGAGCGGGTGGTCCTATCGCCGCTGCCGCCGGAGCCCGCAACCGTCGTCGGTAGGGGCGATAGCATCGAGGAAGGTAGGACCATCGCCGCGATTGTGGCGTTCCTCTATCCCGAGCTCGTGCCTCTGGACGCGGCCCGAGCCAATCCGTTGGCCGTACCTTGTCGCGGGAGGCGCAGCGCCTCCTGACCGTCTGCGTCCAGCGACGGTCGGCCACTGAGGTGACGATGCCTGTTTTTGACAAGCGAAAACAGGACCACTTGTTTACCGAAAAGAGGGCCACTTTGGTCATCTCGCCTGAACCTTGGCAATCAAGAACAGATGCCTGATCCTGATCTGATCCTGCGCGCAGCCAAGCTCCTCCGGGAGGCTCACCACGCGGTCGCGCTCACGGGAGCGGGGCTCAGCACGCGATCTGGAATCCCGGACTTCCGCTCCCCTGGGACTGGCCTGTGGGAGAAGTGCGACCCGATGGAGGTGGCGTCGATCTATGCATTTCGGCGCAACCCTGAGCGCTTCTACTCCTGGGTCAAGCCGCTGGGCGACGGGCTCAGCCTGGCGGAGCCGAACGATGGACACCGGGCGCTGGCCGAGCTCGAGGCAGGCGGCTGGCTCAAGGCGATCATCACCCAGAACATCGACGGCCTGCACCAGCGAGCCGGTTCACGAGAGGTGTTCGAGCTCCACGGAAACCTGCGGGAGGCTGTCTGCCTCGACTGCCATCTGGTCCGGCCAGCCAAGGTTGTGCTCGACGAGTACCTGTTATCGGGCGAGGTTCCGCGCTGCGCCGCTTGCTACGGCGTGATGAAGCCAAACGTCGTGTTCATAGGCGAGCTGCTGCCTGAAGATGTGCTGTCGGGGAGTATGTCACACCTCAGGGGCGCGGATGTGCTGCTGGTGGCGGGCTCATCCTTGGAGATGGCACCGGCATCAGAGTTGCCTCTGATCGTCCACGAGCGGCGCGGCAGATTGATCGTCGTCAATCTGATGCCCACCACCATCGACGACATAGCAGAAGTCGTCATTCGCGCCGACGTTGTGGAGGCGCTCCCCGGCATAGCGCGGGCGTGCTCCGGAGATTAGTGCTGGCGCCCAGCGGACGACGAAGCGATCGGAAACGGTCCTAAGCCACGTTCCGGTCCACGAGCGCTTGGAGTCGCTTGTACTCTTTCGACGCGGCGTACCGGCGCAGCTTCTCGATGCGTCGCACCATCATTGGATGTGAGGAGAGGGCCTCGCCCAGGCTGGCCAGGGCGTGATCATCCTCCGCCTCAATGTTCCCCAGCGCCCTGTCGAGGTCAACGCGCGTGCGGGCGCCACCGCCCGCCGCCAGCTTCACCAGCGCCGAGACGGCCTTGCTCAGATTGCCGCAGGCCAGCAGGCCAGCCCGGTCAGCCGAGAACTCGCAGGCGCGATTCCACCACAGGAAGGTCATCGCCAACGCGGCCGCTGCGAAGAAAGGACTCGGGATGCCAGCCATTCCGCCGACGAGCGAGTTCAGACTGGTGTGCCCCAGGCGCACGTGACCCAGCTCGTGGCCGATCACGAAGCGCAATTCGTCGGCATCCATCACGTGCAGCAGTTGAGCGTATAGCACGACCACGCGGGGACGTACCAGGCCGAAGGTGTAGGCGTTGAGCACCCGCCCGGGGGCCACGAACGCCTGCACGGGTCCGGGCTGCAGCCGCGCGGCACTCTCGGCGACAATCGTCGTGAGCCCCGGCGCCCTCTCAGGCGTGAGCGGCGTCGCACGCGCCATGAGCGCCTGGTGGTGCGAGCGGTTGAGCGCGAAGGAGAGCGCAATCATCACCGCCACAAAGATGCCGCTGAGGCAGATGGTGGCGGTCACTGTCACGGCGATCACGACGAGCACCAGCCCGAGTGTGAGCACCAGGATGACTCGCTCGTTCGGATAGCGGTACGCGCTTGTTTTGTAGACTACCGGGCTCACGGGACAGCGCTTGGCCGAAATGAGATAGAGGACGCACCCAGATGCGAGGCCCCGCGGTCTTCAAGGGCAGAGACCTGCGACGTCCTGCGGCGCGGGGCCATAAGGCGTTGGCGGATCAGTCGCTTTCGGTGATGTTGACTTTCTCGATCAAGTCCCCCACGGCGATCGACTCCACGATGTCCATTCCCTCAGTCACCTGGCCGAAGACGGTGTACTGGCCGTCCAGGAACGCCTGCGGCCCCAGCGTGATGTAGAACTGGCTGCCACTGGAGGCGCGCGACGGATTCACGCTGTCGGCCGTCCGCGCGGTCGCGATTGCGCCATTGACGTGGGGAAGGCCGATCTCCGCCTCCACCTTGTAGCCAGGCCCGCCCCCGCCCGTTCCCGCCGGGTCACCGCCCTGGACAACGAAGCGAGGTTCCACGCGGTGGAAGGTGAGGCCGTCATAGAAGCCTTCCCGCGCCAGGAACACGAAGTTGTTGACGGTCTTCGGCGCTGCAGCCGCATCAAGCTGTACGACGATGTCGCCGCGCGGTGTGGAGTTGGTTGCGACGTAAGTCTTTCGGGTGTCGATCTGCTTCTCTGGCGGCTCGCTCTGTATATTGTCGCGATCGACGGGGCTGCTTGGCATTTCGACCCGATCAACGGGTTTGGTTGGCATAACACTCTCCTTCGCCCCGCACCCTCCGATCAGCCCGATCGTGGCGCCTAGGGCTACAAATAGTACCACAGCTCCGACCCACCACCACCGCCTAGAATAACCCAGCGCGCCGGAACTGGGCTGGGACTTGGCGGTGAGTTGCTTTCGACTGCCTGCCACTCTGCGCTTCTTGCGCGAACGCTTCGATCCGCTGGTCATTCTGTCTCCCTCCGCGCCTTGCGATTGGGCGAAATCGTGGCGGGCATCCCCAAGGACCAAGAACCGGTGGCCTGGCTAGACGGCTTGGCCCTCGAGGAAGTACCCGCGGTCTTGCTTCAGCTTCTCTAGCGCCAGATCTATGAACCCCTTCGCATCAAGGCAAATCGTGGTGGCCTGGCCAATCCGACCCCATCTGAGAAAGCCGAGCACTTGCAGCTCGGGGTTCAGCACGTTGAAGTCCGGATGATACCTCCACACGTGCAGCCTGGACGGGACGACGTGTTCCCGGTCGTCGATGATGACGATGCCAGCGATCACGTCCTCGGTGAGTTGGTAGGGATCGTCCATCTGCTCTTCGGCGGCGTGGTATGTGGTATTGACCCGCTGGTCAACGCCGACGAGCAACACTTTCCCTCCTTGGAGCGCGTTCTTGGACCAAGGCGTGCCCAGGCCGCACGGCCGCCCCGCCTTGTCGTGATCAGCCAGTATTGCGGCCGCTCTGTCTCCGGTCCCCATCAAGGAGTGGGTCGGGTGCAGGCTGAAGTGCGTGGCATAGTGAAACTTGAAGAGATCGGCCAGGATACCGAGATTCCGGACGTGCTCTCCTCTCAGGTCAAACCGCGGAGGGTCGTCAACCGTGAACCCGTGGGGGATGTACAGGTTGGGGAACAGCAGCGCGCCCTCCGGGAGGAGCACGTCGGCCAGGGCATCTATGACGGCAACCGGGCCACCGTCTACGGGACCGATGCTCTTGTAGGAGGAGTGTACGACTACGCTATCCCCGCGCTCCAGGCCCAGGGCCTGAATGCCGGCGTGCACATCGTGCTTGGAGAGCATCTTCACACCCGCTGCAACTGGGGGCCGCGGTAGGGACGCGGCATCAGGCTGTGGCTTTGGCCCTGGCGCGACGTGAGGCTGCCTTCTCCCACGTCACCAACAGCGGCACGGCAATGAAGATCGCTGAATAGGTCTCGCTGACCATACCAACAAGTATGGTGGCGATGAATGGCTTGATCGTTGCACCGCCGAACAGGATCACGGCGACCATCACGAACATCGCGTTGAGCTGGGTGGCAACGGAGCGATGCATTGTCTCCAGGAGGGAGCGGTTCACCACAGTCTCGAAGGGCTCGCGCCGGTGCCTCGGGATGTTCTCACGAATTCGGTCGAAGACGACGATCACGTCCTGCACCGAGAAGCCAATCACAGTCAGAACAGCGGTGAGGAACAGAGCGTCCACCTCCCACCCGGCCAGGATGCCCATCAGCGAGAAGAATCCAAATGTGATGATCAGGTTGTGGGCCATCCCGACCACCGTGCAGATGCCGTAGCGGAAGGCGTTCGGCACGCGACGGAACGAGAACCAGATGAAGCCAACGATGATGACTGTCGTGACCAGGATAGCAAGCGCTGCGGCTCGGGCCACTTCGCTCCCCACAGCCGGCGCGACGGTGTCGAAGAGCAGCGTGTCCTCGTTAATCTCGCCAATCTGTTCTCTCAATGCGCCGAGGATCGCGCCTACTTCGTTCGCCGTAACCTCGCGAGTCCGAACCTGCCAGGTGTTATCCTCTGGTGCTCCTCGCGGCTGGACGATTGGTCCCTCGATCCCCACGTCCGCGAACACCTGACGGATCGCGTCCCCGCTCGTGGGTGCAGAGAACTCCACGACGAATATGCTGCCACCCGTGAAGTCGTTGCCGATCCTGAGGGGCTGGCCATACAGGATCGTCGAAACGACCATAACGGCGATGCACAGGACAACCACGATGCCGGACGCCAGGAAGTACCAGCGCCGCTCCTCTACGATGTTGAACATCGCCTAGACCCCCAGCAACCAGGAGCGCTCAGCCAGCCACTCTCCGCCCAAGGCCGCGGCTAGTCGGATGAATGTGCGCGTTGCGAACACCGCCGTGAAGATGTGGACCACCGTACCAATGGCCAGCGTAATGGCGAAGCCCTTGACAATGCTGGCACCGAAGTTCGTGCCGAAGATGAAGAGGATGGCGCAGATGATAAGTGTCGAGAGCTGACCGTCCCGAATGGAGGGCCACGCGCGACTGAAACCGATCTCAATGGCGGACCCCAGGCTACGCCCGTGTCGCAGTTCCTCTTTCATTCGCTCGAAGATGAGGATGTTGGCGTCCACCGCCATCCCGGCGGACAGGATGAACCCGGCGATGCCGGGCAGCGTGAGCGTGACTGGCAACAGCTTATAGAGAGCGAAGTTAATGAGGACATAGATGATGAGCGCGATGTCGGCCAGTCCGCCCGGTAGTCGGTAGTAGACGAGCATAAAGACCAGCACGATGCCCAGTCCGATCGCCCCAGCGCGTACGGACTGCGCCACGGACTCTGCGCCCAATGTGGCGCCGATGCGATTGAAGCTCTCGACTCGCAGCGGGACCGGCAGGGCGCCGTATCGAAGCTGCAGCATCAGTTGCTGGGCCGAGTCGAAGGTGAAGTTGCCCTCAATGACCCCCTGCCCACCCGGAATCGCGCTCTGGATCCGTGGGCAGGAGATGACCTCCTTGTCCATCACGATGCAGAGGAACTGGTTTACGTGGCTCGCTGTGTGATCTGCGAACACCTGCGTCGCATCCGGGTTCAGTTCGAAGTTGACGACCGCCTGGTTCTGGTTCGCCAGGGACATTCCCACGTTCTTGAGATCGGCTCCAGTCAGGATGGTCTCAAAGGCAACCGCCGCGCGCTCCACAGGCTGGGTCGTCGTTGGGCTCAGCTCAAACGAAGCACCCAGCTCGGGAGTGGCTGTTGGAGTGAGGGCTTCCTCCGGTGCAAGCGTCGCCAGAGCTTCTGTGGTCTCGCTCTCTACCGCTCGCGGCCCGCCCAACGTGGTCGTGATCAGGGTCCCTGGCGGCAGCCATGATTGGCCTGTGTCGACGAACTCCAGGAGGGCAGTGCCCTTGATCATGTCCACGGCCTGCTCCGGGTTCTCGATGCCCGGAAGCTCGACGATGATGCGCCGCTCGCCCTGTGACTGCACGACTGGCTCGGTCAGGCCCAGGCTGTTAACCCGGTTTTCGACGATCCGGCGCGCGGTCTCCATTGAGCTAGGGTCCAGCTCCCCACCGGGCGGGACGTCCGCCGCCAGGAGGACCTGGAGCCCACCCTGCAGGTCAAGTCCCTGTCTGAGCGCAATGTCCCGCTGGCCCTCGGGCTGCCAGAAGAGCAGGTCTTGGAGCCAGACCGGGTGTGCGACGTTCAGTGTGACGTACAGCGCTACCAGAGCTACGACCAGGATTAGCGCCAGTTGCCAACTCGTGCTTCTGTTCACGCCCACCTTCCGTGTGTGATTTCGATGGTGCTACAAGGCGGTGATTATAGGTGGCCACCGGCTTTGTGTCAATCCAGCGGGCCCAGACCGATGAGCGGCTTTGGATGGACCTGAGGAGGGCACGTCGCCCTCTTAATAGCCGGTGAGCGAGGGTCGAGCTGCCCTTCGGGTGACGATGTAGGGCCCGGCTCATCTGGCAAGCTCTGCACGCGAAAGGCGCACTTCTGACCCGCACCGAGCACGGCGCGCCCCAAGCGCACGCTCCCATCGCACGACGCCAGGCGGATCTTCTGCGGGAGCAGGCGCGCGGTGCTCACCCGGATGTTATCCGTGTTCCGACGGGCATCGACGCATCGCGCAGGACCTCGCCGAGCAGCCCTGGTACCGTGCCGGACACGAGGTGAACCAGGGTTTCTGGCTGGCCTTTGATTAGATCGATCATCCGCATCACCTTGTCGATCATACCCCCCGTTACATCTACCCCGCTTGCACCGGCAAGCGCGTGCCGAACGTGATCCACGGTGGACGGCGTGATACGGGGAACCACGTGGCCGTCCAAGCCGATCACGCCTGGCACCTCGCCCACCAGCAGGATGCGCGCCGGCTCCATCTGGCCAGCGAGGAAGACGAAGATGTCTTCTGTTGAGATGATTGTTCCTCCGCGCACGGCATCAAGGGCCACGTCGCCGTAGACCAGCGGTACGAGTCCCTGCTCCAGCGCGGCGTCAATCGGGCGCGTATCGACGAACCGCAAGGCGCCATCCTCGCACCGCGCGGATGCGGAGGGCTGCAGACTCAGCACAGGAACGCCAGCGTCGAGGAACGCGTCGGTGACGAGGCGGTTCAGCCGGCCAGCGGCAGCCGCGACGCGGGCGTACCCTTGCCACTCTCGCGGCGTTCGTACGCCGTCGCGCGTGCCGTAGGATCGCGCGGCCCAGTGGCCGAAGGAGCCCGAGCCGTGGCCCACGATCAGCTTTCTGACGACGCCCTCGGCCCGCGCTGCGCCTATCTCTGCAGCCAGACGCGACAGGGCGTCTTCGCGGACCGCGTTGGGCCGGCGCTTGTCCGTGATGACCGATCCACCGAGCTTGACGAAGACCAGGCCCTGAGACGGAGGTCCGACGGACCTAACGTTCTCCCAAGGGGTGCATCGCTGGCGTTGTTCCATGTTGGCGCTACCCGCTCGGCAGCACGGTCGTCCGGATGACGGCGGCCGCACCAGACCTACTCAGCGCAGCGGCGACCTCACCGGTTGTCTCCATTGTCGCCAGCGCGACCATATTGCCGCCACGGCCCGCGCCGGCGAGCTTGGCCCCCAGCGCCCCCGCAGCCCGAGCGGCCGTGACCAGGTTGTCCAGCTCGGGAGAGGAGACCCCAATCTCGACCAACAGGGCGTGGTTGCGATCCATCAGCGAGCCCACCGTGAGCACGTCTCCAGCGCCGATTGCGCGGCAGGCTGGCTCGACAACCCGCGCCACATCGTCGAACAGGGCCTCGTAGCGCTTGGGCTCGCGCTCCCACCCGCGGCGCACCTCCTCGACAGCGTCCTTGGTCGAGCTCGGGACCCCTGTGTCGCCGACAAGCAGCGTCAGCGGAGCGCCGACCGGCAGTCGCACAATCGGTCGGCCGCGCGCAAAGAGCACGGGCTGCTCATAGGCCACGACCGTGTTGTCGATCCCGCTCGGCGTGCCGTGATGTATCTTCTCGACCTCGAAAACGATCTCACTGACGGCGTGAGGCGACAGCACGCGCCCGACGTAGGCCGAGAGCGCGCGCACGAGCGCGGTGGGAACCGCGGCGCCGCTCCCCAAGCCGCCGGCTATGGGGATAGTCGAGCTCACCGTGCATTCCGCATCGGGCGCCTCAGCGGCCAACCGATCGAGCGGCAGCCGTGCCGCCGCCGCGAGGGGCTCGGAGGCTGCAGCTCTCGACACAGAGAAACGCCTTCCCAGGTCGGTTGCAGCAATCGTCAACCCGCTCCCGGGCTGTGTGTGCGCAACGGTGCAAATTGCCCGGACCTCCGCGACCGGTACGGCGATCGCGGGGCGGCCGTAAACGACGGCGTGTTCCCCGAGGAGGATAACCTGCCCCGGAGCGGAGGCGCGGACGGGTGCGGTGGACGTCGCCCTACCTCCAGGCCGCCGTCAGAGGGCGAGCCTCGGGCCGTACATAATGATGACGACGCTCAAGCCCCAGAGGAGCACCGCGGCCTGGAGGGGCCGGTCGGTAAGGACGATCTCCTCTGGAGCGCCGCCCATCCCCCTCACGTGGATCAGATAGAGATACCGAAAGATGATGTAGAGGATGAAGGGAATTGTGAGCATCATCGTGTGGTTCTCTGGCAGGTTCGCGGCCAGGAACGTGTAGAGGGCGTACGCGACCAGGGCTGCAGCGGTCACAACGGTGATGATCTGGTCAAGGAGTGGCAGGTTGTACTCTTCCAGAATGCGGCGGTGCGTCGACGCGTTCTGCTTCAGCAGGATCAGCTCGTGCCGGCGTTTGCCAAACCCGATCAACAGGGCCAGCAGTGTCATCGACACGTAGAGCCACGGAGAGAAGCGCTCCGCATCTACCAGGGGCACGCCGGCGGCCACGCGCAGCACGAACCCGGCGGCGATTGTCATCACGTCGATGATGACGATCCGCTTCAGCGCGAACGAGTAGGCGATCTGTAGCAGTACGTACGCAGTTAGGAAGACCCCGAACCACGTGTCGAGGAGGAAGCCGAGCAACAATGCCACAATCGGCATAATAATGGCGGCAACCGTCGCCGACGTGACACCAAGTTGTCCCGAAGCGATCGGCCTGTCACGCTTACGCGGGTGTTGACGGTCCCGCTCGATATCCGCTAAATCGTTGATGATGTAGATAGCGCCGGACGCGAGGCACAGCAAGAGGAAGCCGGCGACAGTCCTCGCCAGGTAGTAGGGATCGAACAGCTTCACGTCGAACACCAGCGGAGCGAACACGAAGATGTTCTTGATCCACTGCCTTGGGCGCATCGCCTTGATCAAATCGAGCAAACCCGAGCTCCTTGCATCACCCTCGCTGATCACGCCTGCTCGTCGCAGCGCGCGAATGATACCAGACCGGAATCGTTTCGGCAACCGCCGTTTCGTAGGTGGGTATTTTGGCAAACGCCGTAATTGCAGGTGGACGACAATCGCGAACCCTTGCTAGAGGCCAGCCACTTGTGGGAACCGCCCCTGTGCAGTATCCTGAAACCGCATGGTCAAGAAGCGACTGGATGTCTTGCTCGTCGAGCGGGGGCTTGCCGGAAGCCGGGCACGGGCGCAGCGAGTGATACGCGCAGGCGCGGTAATGGTTGCGGGACACGTGGCCGACAAGCCCGGCACTCAAGTGCCCGGCAATGCTGTCATCTCGCTCAAGGCGCGGCCGCGCTTCGTGAGCCGGGGCGGCGAGAAGCTGGACGCGGCGCTCGCTCAGTTTGGTCTGGACGTGTCGGATTGCTCGGCTGCCGACATTGGCGCATCGACGGGGGGGTTCACCGACTGCCTGTTGCAGCGAGGCGCACGCCGCGTATACGCGATCGACGTGGGCTACGGGCAGTTGGATTGGCGCCTGCGCAATTACAGCCGCGTGATAACAATCGAGCGCACGAACGCGCGGTACCTAGATCGCCTGCCTGGTCCGGTCGATCTGGTGACGATCGACGTATCCTTCATCTCTCTGGGGCTGATTCTGCCGCGCGCCGTCGACTGGCTGGGCCAGAGCCGCGGCGCCAGCGAGCGCACCGACGCGGAGTCTCGCTCGCCTCCTGGTGCGCAGCGCATCGTCGCGCTGATCAAGCCGCAGTTCGAGGCCGGACGGCAGGACGTTGGCAAGGGCGGCGTCGTCCGGGATCCGGCAACGCATCGCCGCGTGCTTCGCAGTGTGCTGGGCAGCGCGCGGGAACTAGGCCTCGCCCTGAAAGGATTGATGGTCTCGCCGCTCCGCGGTCCGGCTGGCAACGTTGAATTCCTCGCTTGGTGGCAGCCGGGAGCCGACTGGCTCGATGCCGACGAGGCAGTGTCCCATTGCGTGCCCGAGGAGACGAGCTAGTGGCCACAGGGGAGGCTGCTGTTCAGCAGATGGACGCATCGGGGGCAGGACGCGCGCATCGAGGGAACGGCCCTGAAGCGGGAGACCCGTCCCAGCGCGCTGAGGGGAGATCGGTCGACCCGCCCTTGCACGTGATGGTCCCTGGCTTCGCGGATCCCATCGCGACTGTTCCGCCTCCCGCGTTGGCCGCGCTTCGCGACAAGGCGCTTGCGATCTATCAAGAGGGAGGCGACCGGCCTTTCACGATGTCAGAGCTGACCCCTATCCGTGCCGCCGCAGTACGGTAGCGATCTTGGCGGGCCCGACGAGCTAGCGCGCGAGTCGGCGGAGTTCACGATCGAGACGACGGAGGCCACCACGGTGGGTCCACATCGCCACGTGCCCGGGTTCTTGTGCTGGGTCGTGCACGATCACATGGGCTCTCAGATGTGCGCGATCCCAGATGGCCGCCGTACCAGGTGGCTTCCGCCGATGGAGCGGGCGCGGCCCAGGGCAGGGAGACGCGCGGCCCCACCGCGTCGGTGCTCTCAACAACGTGCTGGAGTCATCGTAGGGCCCTCGGAGGGCTGGTGCACAATATCGAGCTCTCACGACGGCTGCTCGAGTCGGACGCGGCCCGGGCGGCCTTGCACGGCTTGATCGAGACCACTCTGGAGCGCGGGGGCTTTGAGATTCAGGTCAACGTAGCCGGGAGGGAGACGCTTCTCGACGCCCGCGATCACCCCGAGCGCCATCGGAATCTCCTCGTGCGTGTGTCGGGGAATTCCCACCACTTCTCAAAGCTCAGCCCGACCGTGCAAGCGGAGATCGTCGCTCGGTCCGAACACGCGCTCTAGACTAGAGGTCAGCCGGCGGCTCGGGAGTCCTTCGCCAGAGCGGCGCGGGGTGGATTAGCTCAGTGGGTGTCACTACCCAATCCACCCGCTGGTCCAGCGGCCCGCAGGGCAACGCGTCGGCCAGGCAGACGCTGTGGGTGATGCCGACCCGCACGGCGGGTGTGGTGGGCAGAAACCGATCGTAGTAGCCACCACCGAACCCCAGCCGGCCGCCCTGCCGATCAAACGCGACGCCCGGCACGAGCACGACGTTAATCTCCTCTGGCGCGACGACGGGAAGCCCAGCTTCGGGTTCCAGCATCCCGAAGCGATGACGCACGAGTTCGCCGGGGGTGTAGGCGTGCACCACCATTCGCTTCCCCTCGACCCGGGGGATGACCCAGCGAACGGACGGCACGGCGCCGAGGAGCGAGTCCAGGTCGACCTCGTTGCGGAAAGCCACGTACGTCATCACAGTATCGGCTTCCCTGAGCACAGACCACGTGGTCAGCCGCCGGCAAATAGCGGCGGCTGACGTGGCGGTGTCCCCGGGGAGCATACACTCCCTGAGCTCGCAGAACTTCTGCCGCAACCGGGGCTTCGCCGTTGTCGCCACGTCCCCCCGGCTCGATGATCCTCCCATACGAAGACTCCCGCGCGGCCAGGCACTGCAATCGGCTGCGCGACGGCGACACCCACGTCACCGCAGTGGCAGGCGGCGCCCAGTTGCTGAACGATGGGCGTGTCCGAAGTCGCGGACCCCGTCTAGCTCCTGCACGTCGAAGACCGGGCCGTCCTGGCACACGAGCAGTCCGTCCAGGGCGCACTGCCCACAGATGCCGAAGCCACACTTCATGTAGCGCTCGACGCTGATCTGGCCGCCGATCCTTGCCTCAAGGCAGAGGCGGTGAACGGCGACCAGCATCGGTTCCGGTCCGCAGGCGTACACCGTCGGTCGTGCGTCGATGAGGCCAAGCTCCCGGACGGCGTCCGTTACGTAGCCATGGTAGCCATCCGAGCCATCGTCCGTCGCCAGGACCAGGTTTGCGCCGAGCGCCTGGAACTCACTGGCGCACGGGAGGGCCGCCGTGGAGCGCGCACCCAGGGCGACGGTCGTGGGAATGCCCTGTTCGGATGCCCGCGCTGCGAGGTAGACCATCGGTCCGACACCGCACCCCCCGCTCACTAGCAGTGCGGGCCCCTCCTCCGCCAGCCGAAAGCCACGGCCGTACGGGCCGCGCCACCCCACCAAGCTGCCTACCCTGCGCTCGTGCAGCGCCATCGTGAACGGGCCGACCCGGTCGACGACGACCGAAAGGGGCGAGGGACAAGCGATGGACATCGGCTTCTCGTCGAGACCCGGGAGCCAGAGCATGATGAACTGCCCGGGCTCGGACTGCGCGATCTCGGCGTCGAGAACGAAGGTGCTGATCGACCGAGTCTCGCGCCGGATCTCCGTGATACGGACGGTCTCAGGCAAACTCACGTTTTGGACCTTTCCCCACTTCCTCAGAGCGATGGCATCGCTGCCGTGCCCCGAAAATCATCCAGACTTCTGTACTCGTGCCGCCGCATGTAGTCGCGGAGCTCGCGGCATACCTGACGGAACACGTCTATGCCACGGTAGTGCACGCCGGTACCGATACCGACCGCTGTGGCGCCCACCAAGATCATCTCGACGACGTCCCGACCGCTCATCACCCCACCAACTGCCAACACTGGCACGTCCACGGCGCGACAGATGGCCTGAACGCAGCGCACGGCGATAGGCCGCACCGCGGGGCCGGAGACGCCGCCTGGGCCGTGGGCCAGCACCGGGTGTCGGGTCTCGATATCGAGGATCAAGCCCGGCCCGAGGCTGTTGATGGCGGTGATGCCGTCGGCGCCCGCCTCAACGACCGCCTCGGCGATCGCGGCTATGCTCGTCACGTTGGGTGACAGTTTGACCAGGATGGGGATGTCGGTGTTGCGCTTGACGTGTCTGGTGACCTGGCCCGCGACGTAGGGATCGGCGGCGAACATGTGCTGATAGCGATGATCGATGTTGGGGCAGGAGATATTGACCTCTATCAGGTCTGGGCTGGCCTCCGATATGAACCGCGCGATGTTGCCGAAACCATAGATCGTGTCGGCGAAGATGCTGGCGATGATCGGAACTCCCAGCGGGGCCAGGAGTTCCTTGGCCGCCTGAATCTCCTCTGTCATCACCTCGACGCCAGGATTCGATAGCCCAACGGCGTTGATAAGCCCTCCCCCCCAGTCGAGGACGACGGGGTTCGGATACCCGGGCCGCGGGTTCAGGCTACACGACTTGGTCGTGACTGCCCCGGCGCCTGCCTTCGCCACGCGGACCATCACCTCGTGGGTCAGCCCCAGGATCCCAGAAGCGATCACTGTCGCGTTCGGCAGGCGAGCGCCACACAGTGTGGTGCTTATGTCTAGCTTGTCGTGTTCTACGTGCCCCACTGTCCCGGGTCTCCGGATCAGGCGTCAGGGCGCAGGTAGTGCATCACTTCGGCGTGTCTAGTTCCCGTGATGTGTCCTGCGAAGTGCAGCGTCTCCACCATTTCCGCAAGTCGGAACAGTGCGTGTAGGCGATAGCCCCGGCTAGCGAGGTCGTCGAGCCCGCCCTGCTCTCTGTCGACGAGCACGAGTACGTCGCGCACCTCGAGCCCAGCCGCCTCCAGGCGCGCAATCGTCTCAAGCTTGCTCCCGCCTCGCGTGATGACATCGTCAACGACGAGTGCGACCTCCCCCTCTTGATAGACCCCCTCGATCGCCTTGCGGGTACCGTGGGCCTTGACCTCGCCGCGGGGATAGATGAGCGGCCTGTCCATCTCGAGGGCGATCGCGACCCCGATGGGCAGCCCTGCGTACGGGATGGCGGCGATGCGATCGAACGCGAGGCCGGACGCGACCTCTGCCATCGCCCGAGCCACATCGCGAAGGAGCGCTGGCTCGCTTACCAGCAGCCGCAGATCGACGTAGATTGGCGATATCAGGCCGGACTTCAGTGTGAACGTGCCGAACTTGATGCATGCGGCGTCGAGCAGTCGTTTGGGCAGCAAGCTCATGGGGTCTCCTCCCTCACTTGGTTGATCCTATCGCGCAGGTCAAGGGCAGCGGCCCTTGCGGCATCGGCAAAGTCCTGGGTGGACGAGGCGTAGATGATGCCGCGCGAGGAGTTGATGACAGGGCCGATGCCGTCCACCGTGGGTCCATACGCCACGGCCGCCTGCAGACCCCCGCCCTGCGACCCCACGCCCGGTATCAGAAACGGCAGGGTTGGGGCAATCTCGCGCAGCCGGGTCAACTCCGCGGGGTATGTCGCTCCCACGACAAGGCCGCAACTGCCCGGGTAGTCACCGTCCCACCCCGATGCCAGGCGGGCAACCGTCTCAAAAACGGGCACGTCGTCCGTTCTCAGATCCTGAAGGTCCGGCGCCGAGGGATTCGAAGTACGGGCCAGGAGGAAGATGCCGCGGTCGGCGCGCTCCAGGAACGGGCGGAGTGCGTCCACGCCGAGGTACGGATTCGTAGTGACGGCGTCGGCGCCTAGCTGGTCAAAGGCTACTTGGGCCAGAGCCATTGCTGTGTGTCCCACGTCCCCGAACTTCGCATCCAAGATCACCGGGATGCCTTCCGGGATGAGCTCGATCGTCTCCTGCAGGGCGGCCAGCCCGGGTACCCCCTCAGCCAACCAGAAGGCCAGGTTTGGCTTGAAGGCGCACACCAGGTCCGAAGTAGCCTTCACGATCGCCTGGCAGAAGGCACCCAACGGGCTAGCGGCCTGCTGAACAGCCCGCGGCAGCCGTTCCAGCACCGGGTCGAGACCGACACACAACCAGGTCTGATTGCGGATCTGAGCCTTGTGAAGCTTGTCTACGAAGCCACGTGTCATAGTCTCCTCCGATTCGGGTGGCGTTGGGCGCTGAGAGTCCCCAAACCAGGCCTCCAGACTAGGTCTCTAGAAGAGGCCTCCAGAAGAGGCACAGAAAAAGACCTCTGGACATGAGCCCAAAGGTCAATGAAGTGTGGTCACCCGGGTGCGTAGCGGCCCCCTGGGCGGCGTGAGTGCCGCCGGCTGGCTTCGCGCCTTCTACCAGACATCGGGCGGAAGTATACCTCAACTGGTGCGGCCTGTCAACCGGACCCGCGGCCAGCGCCGCCGTTGAACAGACGACGCGACCGCGGACGGAGGAAGACCGGACAGTCTTCTGTGACCAAGCCTCAGTCCTCTCCGCGTCGTCCCGCTGGGCTAGAGCACGCCGTATACCCGGTAGACCTCGTCGATCGGCATTCCCTGAGCCAGCGCCTCCCGTTCGGCGTTCTCCTTGTCAAACGTCGCCTCAACCCGGAGCAAGACCTCGTCCACCAAACGTCCGGGGATCAGTTGGACCCCGTCATTGTCGCCGAAGATGAAGTCGCCGGGCATCACGCGCACGTAGTGCGCCAGGTGACCGGGCAGGTAGATGGGCAGGTCGGTCTCCGTGATGACCCACCCACCAAAAGCGTTCGGCGTGGTGCCATAGGAAAAGAGCGGAAAGTCGGGCATCTTGAGCACATACTGCGTGTCGCGGCAGTTGCCGGCCAATAGCATCCCGCGGCAGCCGTGCGCGTAAGCCAACTGGCAGCTCATCTCCCCGAAATGAGCCGGCTGTACGTCGCCTCCGCAGTCGAAACACAGGACGACGCCCGGATCTGCCTCGGCAACGGCGCGCATCATGCGCTTCTGCGGATGGCCCCCCTCCTCCTCCCAACGCTTTTCCATCGTCTCTTTCAGGCCTGGGGTCAACCCGTAGTCCACCTGGGAATGCAACTTGATGGGCAGTGCCCGGCCTACCAGTTGCATGCCCTGACGCAATGCACGAAACCGATGCGAGAACACGGTATCACTTACGCCAAGGGCGTGGAGTGCATCGGACACGCTTCCGCCGTAGCCGGCCCGGCGGTACCGGTCGATGCGTTCAAGATCGCTGATATCGAGCGTTCGGATCTCTTGTGACGGTAAGGCATCTAGTCCAGGCATCTGTGTCTTCCTTTCTGGTGTTGGCGGCGACGCGTTCTGGCGTACCGTCTAGGCGAAGAACGAGGCACTGTCCCTGAGGTGCTGGCGGGCAACGTCCTCGTTCAGATCAATACCCAGCCCCGGACCTTCCGGCAGAGCGATGTTGCCGTCCCTGATCAGAGGGTGCTGGCCGATGAAGAGGTCGTCCCACCAGGCCACATCTTGGCCGTGGAACTCCAGGACGGCGAAGTTGCGCATACTGGCGCAAGCGTGGCAGGCAGCCATCGTGCCGATCGGGCTGCTCACGTTGTGGGCGGCAAATGGGATGTAGTAGATGTCCGCGAGGTCGGCTATCTTCTTGGCCTCCAGCAGTCCGCCCGTCCTTGGGATGTCGGGCTGCACGATGTCGACCGCCTGCGTGGTGATTATCTGGCGGAACCCGTGGCGCGTATAGTGGCTCTCGCCGGAGCAAATCGGCACGGCGGAGTGGTCAGTGACGCGCTTCAGCGCCTCCACGTTGTCTGGCGGCGTGGGGTCCTCCAGCCACGCAAGACGGAACGGCTCTAGCGCCTGCGCCAGTCTGATTGCGTCGCGGGGGAAGTAGCTCCAATGGCAGTCCACTGCCAGGTCCACATAGGGTCCGACCGCGTCGCGCACGCCTCCCACCAGACTGACGATCAGGTCCAGCTCCTTGTTCGAGATACCGTGAGGCTGGCCCTGCATCCAGATCAGCCTGCTTCCAGCACTGACGTGGTGCGCCTCGCCGAAGCGCGCAGGGTCGATGCGGTCGATGTCAAACTTGACGGCGCTGAAACCCCGGGCGACGGCCTGAAGCGCCCTCGCGGCCCAGGATTCAGGCGTTGGCTCCTCTCCGCGACCGCAATCCGCGTAGACCCGGATCCGATCTCGGAAGCGCCCGCCAAGCAGGTTGTAGATCGGCGTATCGAGGGCCCGTCCTTTCAGGTCCCAGAGCGCCAGCTCCACGCCGCTGATCGCGGCCACGACGGCGCCACCCATCGACCCGGCTCCCGACAGCCCCTGAATCATCTTCTGGTACAGCCAGTCGACGTTCTGTGGGTCCTCCCCGATCAGAAACGGTCGCAGCCGGTGCACCGCGGCCTCGACGCCGGCGCCCCAATAACACTCACCGAGGCCGGTCAGCCCAGCGTCGGAATAGACCCGGACAAGGATCCACTCGAAGTTGCCGCCGATCGCGGCGGTTCGGACGTCCGAGATTCTCACGAAGCCTGCTCCTCTTGATGATCACCCGGGCGAGGGATACAGATCTCCTGCCCAGGCAAACCTTGCGCCGTCGCCGCTACTCGCCTTGGTTCTCACCCAGGGGGAACATGCGCCAGATCTCGATCGCGTCACCGTCGTCACGGAGCTCGGGGTCCCCGATCATCTCGGCGCCCAACCCGTACCACTTCGCGAGCAGCGCGAACATCAACGTCGTCGAGCAGTGGCCTGGCACCGCGTGTATCGCGACCAATCGTTTGGCCCCTGGTAGAATGGCTGGATCGCGCATGGTGTACTCCATCCGTTCTTCGGCGATCTGTCGCACCGAAATGGAGCGCACGTAGCCCACCCGCGACAGGTAGTCGCCCAGCCGCTGCAACCCTTCGATCCAGGTGGTATCTTTCAGGTCTAGCTCTGGCTCGATCTCCGCGAGCATGATCTGGCCCGACCGCCACACGATCTTCCACGCTTCGTCGCCCCATTCCTCCCACGCTGCCAGGTAGATGGCGTAGAGCTCCTTGTCGAAGAAGTCCTGCGTGACGCAGTCGCGCGCCGCGGTCTGTGGGATCATAGTGATCTCCTTGGACGGAA
>JAUVSX010000015.1 GCA_030596915.1 Chloroflexota bacterium
ACGGTAGTGCAGTGGAAACCTGACAGGGTTTCGAGAACCTTCCCGCCAGGGCAGGCGTGCGCTGATGATCGACAACGTAGAAACCTGTCAGGTGTTTGCTTCACAGAGCGTGTCGTGGCCGTGCGATGACGATGACTTGTCGCCTGTTTTGGGCCAAATCTAGGTGACAGATCTGTCGGTTCGCCCGCGCCGCTACAAGCTATCACAGACACCAACTCTTGGCAATGGCTGTCACCTTCAGGAGCTCCTAGCTGACCGTCCACGCGGCGCCGTCACACTTGGCCAACGACTTCGTAATATGATACTCGCACCGTCTTCGAAGGACTGCCAGCCCCGGATTCGCCGATTCGCTGAATCGCTGAATCGCGTCGTCAGGACGGTCGTTCGCGGCGGCGGAAGAGCAGCCGGAGCGGCGTGCCCGGGAAATCATGGGCCTTGCGCAGCTGATTCTCCAGGTATCGCTCATAGCCGAAATGTACCAGGTCGGGATCGTTGACGTGGAACACGAAGGTGGGGGGATTCACGCCCGGCTGGCTGGCGAAGTAGATCTTCAGTCGCCTACCTCGCTTGGAGGGTGGCGCGTGCCGGTCGAGTGCGTTTCTCACCAGCCGGTTGAGCTCGCCCGTAGTCACACGCTTGAAACGGGCCTCGTGGACCGCGAGCGCCGTCGGTATGACCGTCTGCACCCGCCGGCCGGTCAATGCGGATATGAAGAGGATAGGTACATAGTCCAGGAAACGTAGGGTCTCCCGAACCCACGTCCTGTACTGGTCCATCGTGTGCGCGTCTTTCTCGACCGCATCCCACTTGTTGATGAGAACGACGATGCTGGCCCACTCGTCGAGGATGTAGCTCGCGACGTGGGAATCCTGGGCTGTTACGCCATCAATGGCGTCGATCAGGAGAAGGGCGACGTCGGAACGGTGGATGGCCCGCAGTGCCCGCAGAACGCTGTACTGCTCCACGCCCTGCTGGATCTTTCCCCGTCTCCGTATTCCGGCCGTGTCGATCAGCGTGATCTGTGTTCCTTCCCAGTCCAGGTGCGTGTCGATCGCATCCCGGGTAGTGCCGGCCACAGGGCTTACAATCATCCGTTCCTCGCCGAGCAGCTTGTTTAACAGCGACGACTTGCCCACGTTGGGCCGCCCGACGATCGAGATCCCCACTCTGTCGGTGCGAGCGTCGCCGTCGACCTCCGCCTGGTCCGGAAACGCCGCCACGACGTCGTCAAGCAAGTCGGCTACCCCTATCCCGTGCACGGCTGAGATTGGGTAGACAGTTCCCAAGCCGAGGGAGTAGAACTCCAATGCCGCCTGCCGCAATCGATCATTGTCGGCCTTGTTGGCGGCCAGCACGACGGGGCGCTGGGAGCGGCGGAGTACGTCAGCCACCTCCTCGTCAGCAGCAGTGAGGCCGCTGGCCGCGTCCACGACGAAAATGATGGCGTCGGCCTCGCGGATCGCCAGCTCAGCCTGCGCTCGCATCTGACGGATGTACGGCGCGGAGTCCTCTGCTAACACCGGCTTGGGCCAGGGCTGCCCGTCAGCACCCGCCTTCAGGGGCAGAATCTCTATGCCCCCGGTGTCCACGACCGTCAGGCCGACCCCGTTCCATTCGGCACGGGCGTAGATCCGATCGCGCGTGGTTCCCGGGCGATCATGCACAACGGCCAGCCGCTGGCCGACGATACGGTTGAAGAGCGTGGACTTACCCACGTTGGGCCGGCCCACCAGGGTGACGATCTGCTGGCTCATTCTGACGGTATCCAAACTGATGGCTGCTTCACTCGATGTCGGTCGCCACCACTGTGGGCGTGATGGCGACGAATATCTCCACCTGAATGATGGCTGGGAAGACACTCTGCGCGACCAGTCCTCGTGGTAGAACCACGCGCGGTTCGATCTCGTGCTTGCCCGCCGGCAATGCGAACAGATCGAGGACGACGCGGACGTCGCCGGGCTCGAGCGCCTCAAGTATGGGCAAAGGCCCGCTCAGGACAACTGCAACTGTGTCGAGCGGGATGGTCGCGGTAAGGCCTGGCCCAAGTCCTTGCACAGTCGGCGGAATATCGACTGTCCTGCTGCCCTGAACAGGCTCCACCGCGACTGTGACCTCCACCGGTTTCTGCCCACTCACGAGCGTAACGTTGGCTGGCAGGATCAGCGCAGGCCGCTCGACGATATCCTGTGTAGCCCCCGCGACGCTAATCGGTTCCGTCTCAATGAAGCCCGGGAGCGCCGCGATTGTGTCGGGTGTGCCGAACACCGTGATAGTGGGGGGATCGACTGTGATGTCGGTGATGCGGTGGTTCTCGGCGACCTGCCCCTCGATAGCGACCTTGACGGCCAGGAAGCGGTAGTAGCCAGACAGTTCGATGGGCACGTTCACATCGACTCTCTGCGGCGAGACGGTGACGCCCGGGACAACCTGCCCCTGGGCATCCTGTACCCTCACAGGGTAGCTGGCCGAGACATCGGTCGTTGCGCCCTGGACCGGGACGATCACGGTCGCTACCTCAACTCGGTTCACCTCAGACGAGGGACCGCTGATCGTCACGTCGGCTGGCACTACGGTGGGCGACCGCCTCAGGTAGCCAAGCGAAGGCTCGCCTTCAATCTGGACGCGTACAGGCACCGACCGTTCGAGGTTGTACTCCAACCTCAGGGTGACGGTGCCTGGATCGACAAGGAGTATGTCTGCGGGTTCCTTGTCCAGCCTCACGTCGACCGGCACTGTATGCACCCCTGCGCCGAGCCCGGTTATGTCGACGACAGCACTGAAATCGTCCGGTGAAAGGCTTGCCCAGACCGATGCGGTCGCGCGGAGATCCGCCCGCACTGTGTCGTGAGATGCTTCCAAGAGGATCACCCCGTCAGGCAACCCTGACACGACGATCGGAATGGGCGCCGGATACCGGTCCGTGCGGGTAGGGTCCTCCGATTCGACAGCAACGAACCAGGCCAGCACGGAAAGGGTGAGAGCGATCAGCATGAGCGGCGCAGCCCTCGCGATCCAATGCAACAGGGCTTTCACTGTGCACCTTCCCGTGGAGGTTTGCCTGTTCTTGGTTGCCAGGGCAGCCATCGTGGCAGGGTTCGCTCCAAGGCCGGTTGGTAGAGGGCCCCCAGCACGCCTTCCAGCCGCGTAGGGTCGAGATTGGGGATGATGCGACCGTTCTGGGTCACAGAGACCGTGCTGCGTTCTTCGGAGACAACGATGGCGATGGCATCGCTCTCCTCTGTAACGCCTATGGCTGCTCGGTGACGGAGACCCAACTGCCTGTCTGCGAGGAATGCGGTAGAGAGCGGCAGCACGCAGCCCGCGGCGATCGCCCGCCCGCCGCGGATGATCACCGCTCCATCATGCAGCGTTGTGTGTGGGTCAAAAATCGTGACCAACAGCTCCGAGCTAAGAGCGGCATCCAGGAAAACGCCGTTGTCCACGAACTCCTGCAGACCGGTCTCACGTTCCAGAACAATGAGTGCCCCGAGCCTGCGATTGGTGAGGATGCGACTGGCCTCCACGATGGCGGCCAGCGTTTGCTCGAGGACCGCGCGATTCCCCGTTGTCCGGCCGAACACGGCCCCGCCCCGTCCCAGCCGCTCCAACGCGCGGCGCAGCTCAGGCTGGAACACGACGGGGATGGCAACGAGCAGGGCGGGGAGCGTGTTCTCTGCTAGCCATCCAAAGGCGCGCAGGGGAAGGACGCTACTGAGCAGGAAAATGACGATGAGCAGGATCACCACACCGCGCAGCAAGGGAACTGCGCGCGTGCCGCGCAAGAGGTAGAGCACGAAGAATACTACGCTGGCGACAAGGAGGATGTCGAGAACGTCTATCCAGCCAAGTCGTTGCAGATACCAAGAGAGATCGGCCACCGTCCGATTTCCTGTCGTGGGTCCTCTAGCGCTTGGCAGAGGCTAGACCCATGTCGATGTTGCCTCTGCCACCGTCGTGTCCTGCTGCTCCTGTCTGTGGGTGCCTTCTCGACCCGGGTCGGGGAAGCGCCTGCGCTCAGCGGGCTGTCCTGATCTTCCGGCACACACGAACCTAGTCCTGGCGGACGTTGACCCATGGTACGCTGCAGCCCTCTGTCATCATCAACACATGGCCGTGCTCGAAGACACGCGTCACGAGGGGCGCGCAGCTGATCGGGGTCAGCTCGGCCTGGCTGAGGAAGTGGTCCATGCTCTCCTCCCGCGAAACCCTTGCTACTGGGCAAGTATACCACAAGCGGTGCGCGATTCAAGCCTTACCAGTGCCATTGTGCCGATTGCAACACAGTTCGCAAGGTGCCACGTCCTCACTGGCTCGCCCGACCGACGACACTGACCTGTCGCGCGCGCGCTTCGCAACTGAGAGGGGCCTAGGATCCCTTGTCTCGGCGGGCGGCGGCCCAGAGATTGGCGCGGATCATGTTCTGTGATGCTCGACACCGACACCCCGGAACCAACGCTCCAGGGTGGGGTGCAGATCGGGCCGGCCGGCGTACCGACGATGTGTAGGGCCAGAATGCCGCAATCGATGGCGGCCCTGCGGCGGTGCCGGAGGAGCAGTTCGAGCAGTGAGCGGCTGTCTGTGCCCCCCGAGACCCCCACCGCCACCCGGTCGCCTGGGGCGATGAGGTCGAACCCCTTGCAGGCCTTGCGGGCCGGCTTCAGGAGGCGGGAGAGCAGCCGCTCGGCATCGGCTATGGGGGCGTCCGCGCGCTTGACGGCGCGGATCGTCTACTGGATCTCACGCCCCTCGTACTGGCGACGGTAGTATTCCTGATAGCGTTTCCCGCTCTTGATCGGGCGCCACCACCACTCGTTCTCAACGTACCAGCGCACGGTGCTCTCGATGGCCTCCACGCACGTGTGGGCTGGCTCCCATCCCAGAGCGCGCATTTTTTCAACGTCCAGGGCATAGCGCCGGTCGTGGCCAGGCCGGTCGCGCACAGGCTGAATCAGGCTCTCGGGCTTGCCGAGTAGCCGGAGGATCACGCGGGCCATCTCAATGTTTGGCACCTCGGCGCCCGTCCCCACGTTGTAGATGGCGCCAATCTCACCCGCATGGAGCACAAGATCGATCGCCTCGCAGTGGTCGAGCACGTAGTGGTAGTCGCGCACCTGCAGGCCGTCACCGTAGAGGGGCAGCGGAATGTCGTCAAGGGCGTTCGTCGTGAAGAGCGGCACGACCTTCTCCGGGTACTGGTAGGGGCCGATGTTGTTGGCGCCGCGGGTAATGGTGACCGGCAGGCCGTAGGTGACGTGGTAGGCGTTGATCATCAGGTCGGCGCTCGTCTTACTGGCGGCATAAGGGCTGCGCGGAGCTACGGCATCGGTCTCCTTGGATGATCCCTCGGGCACGTGACCGTAGACCTCATCGGTCGATACCTGGTGCATTCTCTCGAGTCCCATCTCGCGGGTTGCCTCGAGAAGCACGTATGTGCCGTACACGTCGGTCTTGATGAAGGCAGCAGGGTCCATGATCGAGCGGTCGACGTGGGTCTCGGCGGCGAAGTCGACGACGGTGTCCACCTCATGGGCCGCAACCGTCTCGCGCACAAGCGCGGCGTCGCAGATGTCACCGTGCACGAAGGCGTAGCGCTTGGGCCACCGCTCCGCCACGTCCCTCAGGTTGTCCAGGTTTCCGGCGTACGTCAGCTTGTCGTAGACGACGATGCGGTAGGCGGGGTGTCTGTCCAACACGTAGCGGACGAAGTTAGAGCCGATGAAACCGGCGCCTCCGGTGATCATCAGATTGCGCACAAGGGACCTCCCGTGCTTCGTGATCCTGCGCGGGCGATTATACCATGCGCGATGGTCGCGACAACTGCGCGTGGGCATGGGGAAGATGCCGGGGCGCGTGTGGCGCTGTGGCGAGGGGGCGAATCAGCGAGGTGGCGAATCTGCGAGTCAGCGAGTCAGCGAATCAACAGACCGTCAACCTCTGGGTCTTATACTCACCGACGAGTAGGTGTGCGCGAGATTCACACCCTGGGCGCGGCCGTCTTGACGCAAGTTGCGATGGTGCTAAGATTCGGCCAACCCCCGTTTGGGGTGAAGGAAGCGACTGGATGTATCTTGGCGACCCGGAAAAGAGGAAGAAGCGCCGCTCGTCCCCTGTGCGCGTTGTCATCCTGCTCATACTCATAGGGTTTGGCCTTTACCTGTATGCGCTGATTCGTCGAGAGGAGATCGAAGGGCCATTTGTTCCGGCGCCGACCCCCACGCGGTCGGCGCTTTCCTACGGGGGCGAAGCGGAGGAGCGATACTTGCAGGGCGATCTAGAAAGGGCCACTGCGACCTATCAGCAGGCCATCGCCCTCGATCCTGGCGACGTAGAGCTCTATGTCCGACTGGTGCGTTTGCTCACCCTGCAAGGGCGCAACCGTGAGGCAATCCGCGACGGGGAGCAGGCCGTCGAGATGTCGCCGGAGAATGCCAGGGCGTGGGCTGCTCTGTGTATGGCCTACGACTGGAACGGGCAGGTGGACAAAGCTCTCGACGCGTGCCGGCGCGCGATCGAACTCGACTCCACGCTTGCGGTGGGCTACGCCTATCTGGCCGAGGCCTACGCCGATGCGCTGCGTTGGGGAGAGGCAACAGATGCTGTCGAGACCGCGCTGAAGCTCGATGCCCGCAACGTCGATGTCGTCCGCAACTACGGCTATGTGCAGGAGGTGCGGGGCGACTGGTCGGGCGCTATTGAGACGTACAAGCAGGCGGCGCAGATCCACCCAAACCTGGCGCACATCCACGTCGCGATTGGCCGGAACCAGCTTGTGCTGGGGGATCTGGACGGCGCGCGAGGTAGTTTCACGCGAGCCGTTGAGATCAATCCGGAGGACGCAGTAGCAAACGATCTGCTGGGGTGGACGTACTATGGGCAGGGAGAGCACGACCTGGCCGAGACGTATCTTGCGAGAGCAACCGAGGCAGATCCTGAGCGCGGCCGCGCTTTCGGACACCTGGCGATCAACTATTGGGCGCGCCGGAACTATGAGGCGGCGATACCCAACTTCGAGCGCGCCATCAGGCTGGTGCTCACCTCCGAACGGCAGAAGGTCGAGGCGTTCTTCGTTACGGCCGAAGCCGGAGGTGACGCCGCGTATCCCTCTGCAAACGTCGTGATGCGCGGGGAATTCCTCCCTACGTCGGAGTACAACCGAAATGTGCTGCAGGCCACACTTGAGCCCGAACAGGAGAATGGTGGTTGGTCCGATGCGCGCGGGACGGTGACGTTCGACACGCGGACGGGGGAATACACGGTGGAGATGGAGGGCGTACCCTGGCCGGGTCAGGACCAGGGCTATGTCGGGTGGTTCGACGATCTGAAGACGCTGGCTGGGGACCCCCTCAGCACGGGTCCGCTCAGTGTCAGAGCGGGAGGAAGCGTTCAGGTGGAGCGCGAGACAGGGTTCATCCACGGTTGTCCGCCTGAATACTACTACACGCTGGGGCTGGCCTACTTCTACGTGGACGAGTGCGAGAAGGCCTATCCTCTCTTCGGTGCGGCCCTGCAGGTCGAACCCGAGGAGCCGAACGCGACGGAAGGTATCCGCTTGTGCAGGCTCTCGGATGAATGAGGTGGCGAATCAGCGAGTCAGCGAGTCAGCGAACTGTAGTCTCCGCGTAGTCCATCTCGCGGGAGCACCGGCCCACCGCAGTCCCTGAGGGTCTCCGCTAGAGACTCACCTGGCGGACAGGGACAAACGTGCCGTTGTCGGCCGATTCGCTGGCAGCCAGGCAAGCGTAGACGCTCCGAAGGCCCGTCTCAATGGGGGTTCGGGACGTGGCCGTGCCCTTGATCAGGCCGATGAAGTCGCGCGCTAGCTCCAGGTCCCCGCCGAAGTGGCTCATGTTCCCGCTGGCACGCTCCGTCGCACTGTATGGCGCGTGGTGTCGCACCCGGCGCAGCTCGTTTGTGTACCAGTCGAAGGTGACCGTCCCGAGATAGCCGCTGACCGTAGCGCCGCGGGTGGCTGCGTCGCGCCGGGCATAGCAAACCTGCGTGTACGCGCCGTGGGCCCCCGACCCGAACTCGACGAGGGTGCTCGAGGCGTCCGCGTTCAGGTGGGTCGCGACGGAGCCGCAGTCGACACTGAAGACGCAGGGATGGTCCTGGTACACGCCTGTGCTCCCATTCCGCTGGCGGTTCTGAGGGCTCTCCAGACACGTCTCCTGCTCGTCGCACTCTGAGCAGATCAGGCCCGAAGCCTTCGTGCCGCCGAAGACGTGCCCCCGCGCTGCCATCGCTGCAACGCGCACGATCGGCGAGCCCATAAGGTACATCAAGTAGTCAAGGTCGTGGGTCGCCTTCTGGAGGAAGAGCCCTCCAGTGATCTCCCAGTTGCGGTAAGGCGCCTCCCAGTAGACAGTTCCGTACGGCACGTAGTTCACCGCCGTCACGTGCACCGCAGACCCGACGGCGCCCTCCTCGATGTATTGGCGAGCCAGAACGCACAGCGGCGAGACGCGCAGGGGAAAACTGACGACGACCGAACACGCCGTCTTGCGGAAGGCACGCTCGAGGTCAGTGGCCTGCTGCATACTGATGGCAACCGGCTTCTCCAAATAGAGGGGCAGATCGTACTCGGCTGCCTGAATCGCGTAGGGTGCGTGCAGATTGCAGCGGGTGCCTATGGCCAGCCCATCCAGTCCACCGGCGCGGACCATCTCATCGAGGGACTCGTGGAAGACTGCGTCCTGGTCGCGAGGCTCCAGGCGTGCGCGGACGCCCGCCTCGTCGGGATCGACGATGCCCACAACGCGCACGTCAGCGTCCACCCGCCGGAATACCGTGCTGACGAGGCCGTGCATACGGCTACCATAACCAATAACGCCGAGGTTGATCACAGTGTTGCTCCTTTGTTAACGTCGTGTCTCGTCGGAGAGATAGGACCAATCGTCACTGAAGTTCCTCTCACCCATACCCGCAGGCCCGGCCAAGCCTAGCTGTCCCTTTCCCGTGACCGGCTCGTGAGTGCCATCGACCAACGGATCCACGTAGTGGGCGAACCATTCCTCCAGGCCGGCCTTCAGTCCCGTCAGCTTGGACTCGTAGGCGGGGTCGCCGATGAGATTGGTCTTCTCCCCGGGGTCGTTCGTCAGGTTGTGGAGTTCGTGAGGGCCATATGGGTAGCGGTGCACATACTTCCAATTGGCAGTGCGGATCATACGCACGGGGCCGTACTCGTCATAGACGACGACGCTCTGGTGACCTTCGAGACCTTGGCCCCGAAGCAAGCTGGCGAAGCTGTGCCCCGGCAGATTGCTTGCCTCCGGATTCTCCAGGCCGAGGTAGTCGAGCAGGGTCGGCATGAAGTCATAGTGACTGAGCAGGGAGCCGCATAACTCCCCCTGGGCGATGTGCCCCGGGCGGGAGATGATCGCGGGCACCTTCACTGACGTATCGTACATGTTCTGCGGAAAGGTGCCGTTCCCCTTGCCGTATATGCCGTGGTGACCCATGTTCATGCCGTTGTCGCTGGTGAAGAACACAAGCGTGTTCTCGCGAAGCCCCTGCGCCTCCAGCCAGTCGATGATGCGGCCAACGTTGTGGTCCATCGCCGTGACCGCCGCGAAGTAACCGCTGAGGATAGCGCGGCGGCTCTGTTCATCGTACCCATATGGCGCCGAGCTGATCTGCCACGGGTGCATAGGTTCCAGGGGAACGGAGTCGAACGCACATTCGCTATGGTACTGATCGTAGATTGGGTCAGGGTGCTGGTCGCGATCCCACGGGCTGTGCGGGGCCGTATAGTGGACGCTTAAGTAGAATGGGGACTCGTCGTCCGCCTGTTGCTCGAGGAAGCTCAGGGCGTGGTCGGTCATCAGATCCGTGACATACGCGGGGTCTCGATAGACCTCGCCGGCGTGGATCATGGGTGCATTGTAGTACGTCCCGCCGCCCATCGCGTGCGCTTCCCAGAAGGTGAAGCCCTTCTGTGGGTGATGGCAATCTCCGAGATGCCACTTCCCGCTTAGCCCGCAGACGTAGCCCGCGGCGGCCAGGATGTCGGTGTAGCCGGTCTGCCCCTTCAGATACTCGATCAGCCTCCCGCCCTTGTCCTTCTCGATCGTCGCGTTCCCGGCGCGGATCCAGTCGTGCACACCGTGTTGCGAGGGGATACGGCCAGTGAGGAGCGAAGCGCGCGCGGGCGAGCAGACCGGCGAGGCGCAGAAGAAGTTCTTGAATTGTATCCCGGTGGCCGCGAGTCGGTCGAGGTTTGGGGTACGGATCTCCGGGTTGCCGGCGCAACCCATCGCCCAGCAGCCCTGGTCATCGGTCAGAACAAACAGGATGTTGGGACGATCAGGGTCTCGACTAGGCATCGCTATTCGTATTCCCTTCTGGGGCTGGCTGGCGCGCCAAGTGAACGCGTGCCATCGCCAGGCCCCTCTCAGCCTGGGTGTGGTTGCGATCCAGGCGAAGCGTGGCTGTGAACTTTCCGGCGGCTTTCTCCCAGTTGCTCTGTTCTGCGTAGACCAGGCCCATATAGAAGTGCACGTTCGCGTACTCTGGCCTGGTGCGCGCCACATCGGCAAACTCGCGGATGGCCTTGTCGTAGTTCTCAGCCCTGGCATAGGCCTTCCCGAGCTCCATATGCGCACTGACGAAGTCGGGGTTCATTCGCAGAGCGGCCTGCAGCTCCTCGACGACGCGGTCCCATTGGGCCTGTTTCTTGTGGGCCATGGCCTGCTTGAAGTGCGCCTGGGCCTCCTCGAGGCGGACCGGAGCATCGGCAGCCCTGGGCGTCCTTCGGGGCTTCTGCTTGATCTTCTGCTTCCGTGTGCGCGCCGCTCTTGGCCGTTTGGGCTTGGCCTTTGGCGGTTCGTCGACCTGCTCCGGCGGAAGGGCCTGGCGGAGTTCTTCCACGAGCGCCGTGGCTGGCTCGTATCCCAGCCGTTCCGCGAGTTTGGCCTCTTTGAAAGCGACGTGCAGATTGCCCTGCTCGGCATACGCCCGGCCCTGCGCGTGGTGCGCCTCACGCATTTCCGGGTCGAGGAGCAGCACAACGTGGAACTGTGAGATCGCGTCGTCCAAGTAACCGAGCCCGCGATAGGCGAGCCCTAGCCCGAAATGGGCCTGAGGGTCCTTTGGCGCCTCGCGCAATATGGTTCGGAACTGCTGGATTGCCTCGCGCCAGAGTTGCAACTGAAGACAGGCTGCTCCCAGGTTGTATCGCGCGTCAATCTGGTCGGGCCTGAGCTGCAGCGTTATCTGATACTGGCGGATCGCTTCAGCTAAGCGGCCCTGCTCCTCATAGACCGCGCCCAGGCCGAAGTGGGCCTCGGCATTCCCCGGACGGATGCGCAATGTGGCATCGAATTCACGAGTGGCCTCTTCCCACTGGCCGAGATGCCAGTGAGCTACGCCCAGGTTGTAGTGTGCCATCGTATAGTCGGGGTTGGTTTCCAGCGCGGCCTCGTACTGCTGGAGGGCTTGTTCGAGGGAGCCCTGCCTCCGATACGCCACGCCAAGGCCGGAGAGCGCCTCGGCGCTGCAAGGGTCGAGCTGGAGGGCTTCCTCGAACTCGCGGACCGCGTCGTCCAGGCGCTCCAGTGCCAGGCTGGAGTACCCTTGCCGGCAACGGGCCTCGGCCTCCATGAGGCGTTTCCTTGAGGTCTTTGGCTCTGTTGGTTTCTGCGACTTCTTCCGGGGAGCCATCTTGCTTCCTAGCCTGCGTGAGCATCTCGGATTGTAGTCAAGAGCGGGATGCAGTCAAGTGAGGGCCCAGTTGCGCGCCCGGTCGGCAGCCTCCTGGGTTGGAATTGGTCCTACGGGGGAAGCCACAGCTTTCGCCTACGTGAGAAACGTAAGGCTGGCGTGTTCCACGATCTCACGCAGGAATTGGAGGAGCCCAGGACTGAGCATCAGAACATCTGATCGGGGGTTCTTGTTCCGGCACTCTCGGGGAACTATCCCGGCACTCTCGGGGAACTATCCCGGCACTGACACAGGGCAGTAGCGGTTCAGGCTATCGATTCAAGGCAGGGCTTCGGGGCATCCTCTCCTCAGAAGCATCCGCTCTTCTAATGAAGTGTTGATACCGCTCTTATCTGATTCTGATGCAAATGCGCTATAGTCACACTGACGCGACTCAGTGCGCGCGGGGCAATCGCGCCCCGTTCGAGATGCGTACGAGGCTCTATCTGGAACGGGCCGGAATGGGCAGGCCAGCTCAGCACGCTGATCTGGAGAACGATGAAGCGCGGGACAAAGGGGCTGCACCTGCCCGAGCACAGCCAGGCATTATTATTGCAGGCGAGCTGACTAAGGAGGAACGATGGCTAAGATAGTAGGAATTGATCTGGGTACGACGAACTCGGTCGTTGCGGTGATGGAAGGTGGCGAGCCCACCGTCATTCCCTCCGCGGAGGGCGGGCGCCTAATCCCCTCGGTGGTGGCTTTCACGAAGAGCGGGGAAAGGTTGGTTGGGCAGACTGCCCGACGGCAGTCCGTAGTCAACCCGGACAACACGGTGTTCTCCATCAAGCGACTGATGGGACGCCGGTACGACGATGCCGAGACAGTGAAGGCGCGCGAGGTACTGCCGTACAAGATTGTCGAGGGTTCAGCGGGCGACGCGCGTGTGCACCTTCCGCAGACTGGCAAGACGTATACGCCACAGGAGATCTCGGCAATGATCCTGCAGAAGCTTAAGCAGGACGCCGAGGCATACCTGGGCGAACCGGTGACACAGGCAGTGATCACCGTGCCGGCATACTTCAATGACAGCCAACGCCAGGCGACCAAGGACGCTGGGCAGATCGCGGGGCTCGAGGTCAAGCGCATCATCAACGAGCCAACCGCCTCCAGCCTGGCATACGGCCTGGACAAGAAGGATGACGAGACAATCCTGGTCTTCGACCTGGGTGGTGGCACGTTCGATGTCTCGATCCTCGATGTGGGTGGCGGTATCGTCGAGGTGCGTTCAACGAGCGGTGACACATTCCTGGGCGGCGATGATTGGGACCAGCGCATCGTTGACCACATCGCCAGTGAGTTCAGGAAGGAGCGAGGCATCGATCTGCGGCAGGATCGCCAGGCGCTGCAGCGGCTGAAGGAGGCCGCGGAGAAGGCGAAGATCGAGCTCTCAACAGTGCTGGAGACGGAGATCAACTTGCCGTTCATCACGGCGGATGCCTCTGGCCCGCAGCACCTGCAGATGAAGCTGACGAGGGCCAAGCTTGAGCAGCTTACAGAGGACTTGGTCGCGCGCTGCCGCGCGCCCTTTGAGCAGGCGTTGCGCGATGCGAAGCTGAGCGCTTCGGATCTGGACGAGGTCGTCCTGGTCGGCGGCGCGACACGTATGCCGATGATCCAGGAGCTGGTACGCGGGCTGGCCGGGGGCAAGGAGCCGCACAAGGGCGTCAACCCCGACGAGGTCGTGGGTGTGGGCGCCGCTATTCAGGCGGGCGTCCTGGCCGGCGAAGTTACGGACGTGCTGCTGCTCGACGTGACGCCGCTGACGCTTGGCCTAGAGACGTTGGGTTCAGTGATGACGCCGCTGATTGAGCGTAACACGACTATCCCAGTGCGCAAGAGTCAGATCTTCAGCACTGCCGCTGATGGGCAGACCGCGGTGACGATCCACGTGCTGCAGGGTGAGCGGCCGATGGCCTCCGACAACGTGAGCCTGGGCCAGTTCAACCTGGAGGGCATCCCGCCCGCGCCACGAGGGATCCCCCAAATCGAGGTGACGTTCGACATCGACGCGAATGGTATCCTGAATGCGCAGGCCAAGGACAGCGCCACGGGCAAGGAGCAGCAGATCACGATCACAGCGTCGACGAACCTGGACGAGAGTGAGGTCGAGCGGCTGGTTCGCGAGGCGGAGAGCCACCAGTCGGAGGACGAGCGGCGCAGGGAATTGGTCGAGGCCCGCAATAACGCGGATGCCCTAGTCTACCAGACGGAGAAGTCGCTGCGCGAGCTTGGAGACAAGGTCTCCTCGTCCGACCGAGGGCGAATCGAGGCGATTATCAACGATCTGAATCAGGTCAAGAACGGCGACGATATGGCCCGCATCCGCTCGCTAAGCGAGCAGTTGCAGCAGGCCGCCAACGCCATCGGGGAGGCTATGTACGCCCAGCAGCAGGCACCGGACGGAGGGCCGCCGCCTGGAGCGGGGCCAGCCGGGCCGGGAGCCGGACCGCCACCTCCTGACGAGGACGTTGTCGAGGGAGAGTTCCACGAGGTATAGCGAACACACCGTACTGGAGAACGGCTCTCCTGCAGGTCGTAGCCTGCAGGAGAGTTTTATCCGGGAGGAGAGCGTTCTATGAGACGCAGGACACGCGTACCGGTGCGAGTGAGGACAGCGCCTTCACCATACAGAGCCGTCCGAAGGCCATACGTCGGCGCGCGCCCAGCGGCAAGAGGAGCGCCCATGAGCGCGCCGCCGGCTAAACAGGACGCGCCGCCCGTGCACCGGCCTGAGGAGAGGACGACGGCCGGTCAGACGGGCCCGGGTGCGATCGGGTCGGCGCCGGAAGCTAGAGCCAATGATGTGCACAAGGCGCCCACCGAGTGTCCAACCGCGCCAGCAGAGACCGCGACCAACGAGGCGGCGCCGGAACCCGGCTGCGAGGAAGACGTGGCGGAGTGGCGCGATCGGGCGCTGCGCCTGCAGGCCGAGATCGACAACTTTCGCAAGCGTCAGCGGCGGCTGACCGAGGAGCGCATCAGAGCCGACCGCGAGCGGCTGCTGCGCGGCTTCCTGAGCGTATCCGATGATCTGGAGCGCGCGTTGGAAGCTGACAGCAATGACGCCGCCAGCCTGCGTGAGGGCGTCGCCCTGACTCACCAGGGGTTGATGCAGTTGATGGATCGGGAGGGCGTCGAGCCAATCGACGCGCTGGGCCGGCCCTTCGACCCCACGTTGCACGAGGGCGTGGCGACGGTCCCGCATCAGCGGGCCGGTGTTGAGCCGAACACAGTGGTCAAGGTGGTTGAGACGGGCTACCGCTACGGGGATCGACTGCTACGCCCGGCGCGCGTCATCGTCGCCGCATAACAGAGGGCGCCAGGTAGGACAGCTATGGAGTACAAAGACTACTACCAGACGCTCGGCGTCGAGAGAGGCGCGGACGAGAAGGGGATCAAGAAGGCCTTCCGCCGGCTGGCGCGGCAGCATCACCCAGATGTGAACCCCGGCGACACAGAGGCCGAGGAGCGCTTCAAGGAGATCAACGAGGCCTACGAGGTGCTCTCGGACCCGGACAAGCGGAGCAAGTACGACCAGCTCGGTAGCGCCTACCAGGACTGGCAGCGGACCGGCGGGCAGCCGGGTGACTTCAACTGGCGCAACTGGACCGGCGCCGCGCGGGGCGGAGATGGTGTGCACGTCCGCTATGGTGCGCCGGAGGATCTCCAGGATATGTTCGGTGGGGGCAGTCCCTTCTCCGACTTCTTCAGCCAGGTATTCGGCGGTACGAGCCGCGGCGCGCGACAGGGTGGGTTTCAGTATCGCGTCCAGCCTCGGCGCGGGCAGGACTACGTGCAGGAGGTCGAGATCACCCTCGCTGAGGCCTACCACGGGTCCGCTCGCGCAATGCAGAAGGAAGGCCGCCGGTTGGAGGTGAAGATCCCGGCCGGCGCTCGGACGGGCACTCGCGTGCGGATGGCCGGCGAGGGAGGCGCCGGGGCGGCTGGCGGCCCACCGGGCGACCTCTACCTCCGGATTGAGGTGCTGGAAGATCCCCGGTTCGAGCGGAAGGGCGATGACCTCCACATGACTGCGCCCGTGGATCTGTACACGGCGATCCTCGGCGGGCAGGCGGAAGTACCGACGCTGGGCGGATCGGTTATGCTGACAATCCCGGGCAACACTCAGAACGGCCGCGTCTTCAGGCTGCGGGGCAAAGGCATGCCGCGACTACAGCAGCCTGACCAATACGGCGACCTGTATGTCAAGGTCGGGGTGCAACTGCCGAAGCAGGTGACAGCGCGAGAGCGGGAGCTGTTCAGCGAGCTGCGAACCCTCTCGAAGGAAGGGCAGTAGGAGATGCCTAGCCGCGAATTGAGCACCTATATCGACATCACGGTTGCCGCTCGCCTTGCAGATGTGTCACCGCGCACGGTGCGCCGCTACATGGTCCTTGGGCTGATCAGCAATGTCCTGACCGTGGACGAGCTGGTCGAATTGCGTCGCGTCCGCCGACTCACGAGTCTGGGCGTCAACTTGGCGGGTGTGGACATCATCTTGAGGATGCGACGCCGCATTGAGGATCTGCAGGTGGAGATCGAGCGGCTCACGGCGCGGGAGGGCTGACCTCTCCCGGTCCCCTGGGCGCCCCGTTGTGGGGGAAGTTTCGTCACAGATACGCGCTCCCCCGCTGCACGCACCCACCACAACGGAATCGGCCTTGTAGCCGCGGTTTCCAACCCGCGTCTGGCTGGCCAACGCGGTTCATCAGAAACGCCCCCGGGACGGTGGGTTGGCGCGGTTTGGGAAAGGCCTCGTCCCCATCTCCATTGCGAGCAGCCCTCGTCCTCGAGGGCGTCTCCCACGCCGCCCGCACCCGACCACGCCAAGAGCGCCCCCGGGACCGTGGCTTGGAGCGCCTACGGGAGGGAGCTGGATCCGCCGAGGACTGCGCGCAGCTTCCGCAAGCGGGTCAGGGTGGGCCGGGGCGGCGAGCCGTCCCCGTCCCGACGTTCTTCGGGAGTAGCCCTCGTCCTCGAGG
>JAUVSX010000320.1 GCA_030596915.1 Chloroflexota bacterium
GCCCTGTTCCTCTCCAGAAATCGCGACGGATACCTCGTACTCGCCAGGGGCGAAAACCGTTCCGCCGGGGGCCTGGAAGACGACTTGAGCCTCACCTTGGGGAGTCCCTTGCCACGCCTGATCGATTCTCTGAACGGGCTCTCCGTCCTGATAGAGCGTGTGGGACAGCTCCAGGCCAGCGCAGAGGCCCTCGTAGCCGTAGCGCAAGTAGATGGCCCGCATCCCCGGCTCAAACTGGTCTTGGATGACGGCGGCGGCGGTAGGCACGGGCACGTCCGACACCTGTAAGCTGAAAGCGCGAGGAGCGACGTCGAGTACCTCGAACGGCTGCACCCACACTGCGTCATCGTCCGCATAGAGCGCAAGTTCATACGGACCGGGCGCCAGCCTGTCCAGCCCTCCGGACCCGATGCGGATAGTCAGGTTCCGGTTGTTGTCGCCGTATGGAAGCGCTGGACGGGAGGACACCTCCATACCGTCGCGGTGTAGCTCCCAGCGCAGGGCCACGTCAGGCTGACTCCCTTCGAGCACGAAGTGGAACACAGCCTCGGGAGCGCCGCGGCAGAAAGCCGCCGCCCCCATTATCGAGGAGGCGTCCGCACCCAGACGATCCTCCACCACGACGTAACGGACGCGCGGCGCAACTGCGCGGGTGGGGGTCGCCAATGTCGAGTCCCGATAGGTGCGCGGCATCCATGCGATGATGACCAGGGCAGCCGCAATGACCGCGACCGACGCCCCTCCGGCCAGGAGCCAGAGAAGAGGCGGCGCCGGGGGGCGGGCGAGTGGCTCCAGCGCGCGGTCATCACCGGTATCGGGGGGCAGCAGCGTAACGGTGGGGTAGACGCCTGTGTAGTCGTACATCACGCCGCCCCAGAAACGAATCAGTGCCCGAAGCTGGGCGCGCTCCGCTGGGTCGATGATGATCTCACCCGCCTGACGCAAGTCATCCAGGAGCGCGAGAACATCGTCCAGGAACAGGTCGTCTGCCTCGCCCGCCTCCAGGCCTTCCAGGATTGCTCGGTGCTGCTCAAGTAGTACTGTCAAGAGCTCACTCACGACAGCCCCCATAATAGCGCGGCGGACACTCCTTGCAGCAAGTCGATGAGCACCTGCATCTCGCGATCGGCAACGGCCAGATGACGATGACAGGCAGTCTGGAAGTCGTCTGCGAGTTCAACCAGGGCTTGGGTGTGAGGGCGCTCATCGGTCAGGGTGTCCTCCAACATCAGTTGCACGGAGACGATGTCCACGGCACAACGAGCGCCGCGCAACTCGTGGGCGTCCCTAATATACGGCCGGCCGATGTGCTTGATCCCTTCACAGAAGTCCACCAGCGCGTTGATCCTCTGCTGGCAGGGACGCCAGCTCATATGCAGCGCATGGCGCTCGGTTGGCCCGAGCTGATCACCCTCCAGGACCGAGGCAAGGCCGGCGTGGAACGGGGCGGAGGCGGCCAATACCTCGTGCAGCAGGTGGTGCAGCCTCCCCCACTCCGCTAGCTGTTCTTGCGCTAGCAGGAGTTCCGCGATGACATTACGCAGCTCAGATTGCGCTTCCTCGTCAGACGGCAGCGAGTGCAGAAGGGTGCTACGCGCGCCCTCGGCGGCCCGCGCGATCCGACCAGCGCGAGATAGCTGTTTACTCAGGGCCGGCGCAACTTCGGGGACTGCGCCAGATGCAGTTGTGGGCTCTGGGTTGGTCTCTCCCGCCTCGCTGTCGCTCATCAACTCCCTCGCTGATCCCGGGGATTATAGGGCAGGGAGCGAAGCTTTACAAATCCTCCGAGTTGATGTAAAATGATACGAACCACAACAATAGCTGGAGGGACAGGAATTGGCGAATTTGAAGTCGGCGATCAAGCGCATACGCAGCTCGGAGCGCAGGCGCCAGCACAATCTCGTGTACCGTGGGCGGGCTCGTACTGCCGTCAAGAAGGCTCGGATTCTCATCGAGAAGGGTCAGCTTGAGGAAGGCCGTCAGGCTGTTCGTGCAGCGGTGCATGCGCTGGACAAGGCCGCGGCAAAGGGCATCATTCACAAGAATAACGCAGCCCGCCGCAAGGCCCGGCTGATGAAGAGCCTGAACCAAGTCGAGCGTGCGTCGTAGCGTCAAGGACGTAGCGTTCCATGGGTGCTGAGAGCGCCGTTGCCGGTGCAACGGTGCTCTTTGTCGTCCACTGATAGCTCTTCTGCATCCCCTTGAACGTCGGTGCTCGATGCCCCTCCCGGGCGCTGATGCTGCAGCCAGGGGCCTAGCGGACGCAGATCAAGACTCGCCTCACATCCAGATGCGCCCATTTGGCAATCAGGCCAGTGGGTGTATAATGCGCCGGGCCCACGGCTCCTCTCTGTGGGCCAGGCAAGTCCGTCAATACAACACACGTGGAGGTGCACAATGAAGATCAGCGGATACGAGTTCCCTGATGACATGTACTTCGACAAGCTCCATGGTTGGGCCCGAGTGGACGGGGACACCGTCACACAAGGCCTGACGGAGTTTGGACAGGCAATCGCTCAGGAAATCGTCTTCGTCGAGGCTCCCCGCACCGGCCGGGCAATCGAGCAAGGCCAGACGTTCATGTCCATGGAGTCGGGCAAGTGGGTAGGACGGGTCGCGGCCCTCGTGGGCGGCACGGTCGGCGAGGTCAACGACGAGCTGGAGTGGGAGCCCAACCTGGTCAACGAGTCTCCCTTCGAAGACGGCTGGCTCGTCAAGATCCCGATGTCCGACGCTGCCGAACTGGACAACTTGATGAAAGCCGATTCCGCTGAGCTCAAGGCTTTCATCGAGGGGGAGGCCGAGAAGTATCAGGACGTCCTGGGCTAGCGAGCGTTTGACTGGACGGAGCGGCGAAGCAGTCTGGCGACGGACAATTGAACCGCGACGCATTGTAGCATACGCTTCCTGCCAGGGCTGGGGAGAAGCGCCATCGCGAATTGAGTGCCTTTGGTGCCATCTAGTCCGGTGACGGACACAGCAGCACACAGCCAGCACGGTTCGACAAGTCAGCGCCGGAAGCTGTACTTGCCCTCGGACATCCTACACACGCGTGGGATGTCCTTGTCGTATTACCAGTAACACCCTAGATCGGCTGAAGGCGCCGCAACGGTCGTGCAAAGCATCGGCCGTATGGAACGCCGGGAACCATCGGCGCCGGCACAGGTGCGGAACCGGTCTGGGAATGGAAGACAGCATCTACTGAGGAGGAAGCTGGATGACAATGGAAATCCTTGATCTAACCCGAGCAGCTCGCGACTCATCTTTCCTCGACGCGGTCGACCCACTGGGCAAGCTGCGACGGTGCATCCAGTGCGGCACCTGTTCGGCGACATGCCCAACAGCCTACGCGATGGACTTCTCGCCGCGCCAGCTATGGCGTATGGTGCAGCTCGGCCTGCGCGACGAAGTGCTGAACAGCAGCACGTTCTGGCTGTGCACGACGTGCAAGGCATGCCAGGTGCGCTGCCCTCGCGACATCGACCTCATGGACGCGATGATCTCCTTGAAGGAGGTTGCCTTTGGGAGCGATGTCAACGTTCCTGAGGGTATGAAGACTTTCGGGGACACTATCGGCGCCAACTACAATATCTCCGGCGACGACAACGTGAACCGGCAGATCTGGAGTCAGAACTTGCAGCGCATTCCCCTGGGCGTCGAACCCCGGCGCAAGCAGGCGGAGGTGCTGTACTTCATCGGCTGCGTCAGTTCGTTCTACCCCCGGGTCTACAGCATCCCCCAGTCGATGGTTCAGGTGATGGAACGGGCTGACGTGGAGTTCACGACGTTGGGCGGCGATGAATGGTGTTGCGGCTATCCGCTCCACATCGCTGGAATGGGTGATCGCGTGCACGAGTTCGCCAAGTACAACGTCGGCCAGGCTCGAGCGGTGGGGGCGAAGAAGGTCGTATTCACGTGCCCCTCCTGCTATTACGCCTGGGCCCATCTCTACCCGGAGTATGTCGACGTCTCCGGGATCAAGCTGCAGCACGCGAGCGAGTTCCTGGGCGAGTTGTTGGCTGGCAACGGCCCCGCCCTGGGCCCGGTCGAAGAGGTGGTGACCTACCATGACCCCTGCGATCTGGGCCGCAAGAGCGGAGTGTATGATGCGCCGCGGGAGCTGATGGCGCTCATTCCCGGGCTCGAACTGCGCGAGATGTCGGCCTGTCGCGAGAACGCCCTGTGCTGTGGGGGCGGCGGCGACGTCGAGGTGGCCGACAGCGAGGTGCCGGCCGGCGTCGCGGCCCGGCGCTTGGTCCAGGTACAGGCAACGGAAGCGAGGTACGTCGTGTCTGCCTGCCAGCAGTGCAAGCGCACGCTGCAGGAGGGCGCGCGCCAGAACAAGGTCCGGGTGCGTGCGATGGACCTTACGGAACTCGTTTGGAAATCGATAACTGAGGCATCACGCGCCAGCGCCTGAGGCGCGCAGGAGAGTTGCACAGAACCTGCCACCGGAGAGGAGAGGTGTGAACACGGAAGAACCCAGAGTCGGCGTATACATTTGTGATTGCGGCGTCAAGATCGCGGCGACGGTCGCGGGAGATGAGGACGGGGCCATCGCAAGCCGGTTGCCCAACGCGGTTGTGGCCCGCGAGAACAAGTATATGTGCTCCGAGCCCGGCCAGAAGA
>JAUVSX010000435.1 GCA_030596915.1 Chloroflexota bacterium
CAGCCCAACACGTCTGTCCGCGCGGTTACCCTGGATGATCGTGCGGTCTATGCGCAATACGTCGCCACCTTTCACGAGGCGGATCGCAGCGCCACCGGTCCGGCTGTCTGCCACGTTGCTGAGGATGGACGTGTCCACGATCTCGACGGGCGACCACACGTCGTACAGATACAGGCCGCCACCGTCGTCGCCGGCGAAGTTGTCCTGGAAGAGGCTGTCCGCTATGCGCATCCCGCCGTTGATCTGGTAGGCGTAGATGCCCCCGCCGTTCCCCTGTGGGCCGCCAGCGGCGTTGCTGATGACTCGGACGTTCTGAAGTTCTACGGGCGGACCGTCGCTTGTATCCCACAGGAAGATGCCGGCGCCGTCTCCCTTGTTGCGGCTGGCGATGTTGTCTTGCACCACAGTGTCATGCAAGGTCAAGGCGGCCTGACGCACGAATATCCCGCCACCGCAATCGTAGCCTCTTCGGTTGCAGCCCTGGTTCGGCACGCCGTCAGGATTGCCCAGCCCTGTGTAGTCGCCGCCGGTGATCGTGAAACCCTTCACGGCCACCGTCTGAGATTCCGTGCCGAGGATGGTGATCCCCCGCCCGTGGCGCTCGGCATCAATGATCGTCGGGCTCGCGGACGGGTCCTGCATCACCCAGCCGGCGTCGTAGCCGCCGAGTAGCACCACGCTCTGCGTGATGAAGACGACCTGCGTGTACGTGTAGCCGTCGGCTGCGGTCACCGTCTGGGTCCCCGTGTACGTGCCGCCTGCCACGCGGATCTCGTCGTTGGGGCTTGCGGCGTCCACCGCCACCTGAATGGGGCAGAAGGGGGCGCCCTGGGTACCCGAGCCGGGGCCCGGGCAGGCGTCGTCGTCCACGTACCAGATCGTGCTGAGGGCGCGAGCCGCTGGGGAGGTTCCCGCGGATGCGGCGACGGAGACGGCCGTAAGGAGAAGCAGACCTGCGAGGATTGCCGCGCCGACCAGCCAGTGCCTGTGGTTCTTTGAAAGTGCTCCTTTGTCAGGGAAGGGTGCGCCTGCTAGATAGGCAACTTGCGGATATCTGCTGTGCAACGGGCGCCCGCACGGGAACTGCCAGGGCCACGGTCAACGGATGGTGCGGCCGGTCCGCCTCATCGCCGGCATCATACCATCGTTTCGGACAGCGCACAAAGGGACGTTGTGCGGTGTCCCAGATCAACCAGTACACCACATACGCTGCGGGTGATCAGTGAGGGCTTTGACAGCATCTGAGCGGAGCGGCGCGCACCGAACCTGGTGTGGAGGGCAGAGCCTCCGACGCAACACGGGGAGATGGCGGCTGACAAGGCGCTGCTCGGCAGGCCGCCGATCACCACGCGGCAGTATGTTGAGGACTACGCCGAGATGTGGCAGCGAGACGGACCGAACGCCATCGTCGGGTGAGGTGCGTCAGATCTCGATCAGGTCCTGCAGCCGGATGACGCCCAGCACCTGCCCGGCCTCGTTGACCACCGGCATCACCGAGTAGCCGTGCTTCCGCGCGACTGGCATCACGTCGAGCACGCTCTCGTTCGGGCCGAACGCCACCACATCCTTCGTCATGATGTCGCGCGCGGGGGAACTCGTCGCCAGACGATTGGCGATCGCGAGGACGATGTCCCAGTCGGTGATGATGCCGACCAGCGCGCCCTGCGGTGATAACACGAGCGCCGCATCGCTCGGCACGTCCTTCAACGTGCACGCGATCGCTTGCAGCGTCTCTTCCGGTGACACGGCGACGAACTCCCGGACCATCAGCCGGTTGATCGTTCTGCGGGACTCGATCCGCGACTTGGCAATCGCCTCGGCCACGTCACAGGGCGACAGCGCCCTGTCGTCGCCCAGATCGCGGACGAGCAGCGTCATGTTCTGCTCGATCACCTGATCCCGCCTGGCTTGCGCTAGCGAGCGCCGTTCCTCCGCCAGCTCGGCGAACTCGTCCGCGTGTTCGGCCAGCCACCGCTCGCACTCGACCTGGTCGCCCAGGATACGATCGGGAAAGCGGATGCTCTCCGGGGTCGGAACAAGCTTCTCGTGGCCCGCGTAGATGACGCCTCCGGAGTTCGATAGGTAGTCCGTCGCGATGAACGTGCCGCGCTCCCGGTACAGGATGCGCTCGATGCTACGCTGCTCCAGGCGCTTCTCGGCGACTGTCGAGAGCGTGTTCGCCCCCTCGATGATCACGTGCCAGCGACCGATCCGGTCGAGGATCATCGATGGGTCCGACGTCATGTCGAGCCCGATGTAGTTGGCGACCGGCGCCGCCGGGATCAGGACGTCGGCCGACTCGCGCAGCAGGTCGTCCCGGCTGTTGCTGAACTTCACGCTGCCCGCGACGGAGGACGGCCCGACCGAGAGCGTCTGCAGGTAGAGCTTATGCGACGCCGTCTTGTCGTCCGCGGCCATCCGAAACAGCGTGGGCACATCCAGCCCGCTGTGGCAGAAGAGAAAGCCCTGCGAGTCGCTCACGCCAACCACGCGGTAGCGGAGTGCGTTGCTCCTGTTGTGCAGAAACAACGCCGTGTTGGCCCCCACCGCGCCAAAGCCCTGCACCATCACCGTGATGGGACGGCCGGCGATGCCCGAGAGCGCCGCAAACTGAGGCAACTCGGAAAGAGCACCGGCCAGGGACAAGATGGTCTCCAACGCGACGACGAGCCCGCCGGCAGTGGCGCCACACTTGTCGATCTCGGTGCCTCCCATCCGGGCGGGCTTGGAGACGACGCTGTCGAGCCCATTCTCCATAGCGATGACAGCCATGTCCTCGTCGTTCATCCCCACGTCCGGCCCGGGGTTGTACTCGGCGCGGTAGCGGGCGATCAGCCGGGCGAAGCGAGTCACCGTACGGTGCCGTGTCTCTGGCGGCATCCCGTGACCCGCGACGACGCCCGCCTTGCCGCCGCCAAAGGGTATATCGGCGGCGGCGTTCTTCAACGTCATCCCGCGTGCCAGGGAGCTGATCATTCCGGGCGTGACATTGGGCGCCAGCCGCATGCCTCCCAGCGACGGACGGCCCATCGCCAGGTTGTCGATGACGAGATAGCCGCCCGACCAGAGGTCGCTCGATGCATCGGCGGCCGACGAAGGGTCGGCTTGGTCCCACAGCACGACGACCTTCTCGGGCCCGAGCCGGTCTGTCTCGACCCCCAGGAGCAGGCGGAGGTCCTCGTCGTCGCGTCCGAGCTCCAGGTAGCGTCTGCTCCCCTCACACACAAGTCGCCTGGCACCCTCCTCGCCAGGCAACGATCGAAGCAGCTCTGCGATGGGCGCTGGAATCATGTTCGCTCTCCTCCAGGTGAGATGGCGCTGGGGCACGGGCCCAGCACGCTGACACGGCCCGACGATCGCCGCGCAGCGCGCACCCCCGAGGGTAGTCCGGGCCAGATATCGCTTGGGCCCGTGCCGCGTATCTATGGTAGTCCAGGGGAGGCGTCACCGCAAGCAGCACCGGCGGTAGCCTCCTGGCACCGCCGGCGTCGACCCGTGACCGGAGAACTCCTTGGAAGTACGGGCACTAAGGCCGGGCAAGCCCATAG
>JAUVSX010000403.1 GCA_030596915.1 Chloroflexota bacterium
CGACAGTTGGGAGCGACAGGTGTGCGAGTATCGGTCATCGGCTTGGGAACCAACCGCTTCGGCTCCGAGAAGGTGCCCCAGCATTCAGTCAGCAGCATCATCGACGCTGCGCTCGACGTCGGCATCAACCACATCGACACGGCCAATGTCTATCAGAGCGCGCGGTCCGAGGAGACGCTGGGCGTGGCGCTGAAGGGCCGCTGGGACAGGTTCTTCGTCGCGACGAAGTTCTGTTTCCCAATGGCTGAGGGTCCGAACGACCGCGGCGCCTCGCGATTCCATATGATGAACGCGCTGGAGGCCAGTCTGCGGCGACTGCAGACCGATCACATCGATCTCTTCTACGTGCACCGGTGGGACAAGGACACGCCCATCGAGGAGACGATGCGGGGGCTGGATGACCTGGTTCGCGCTGGCAAGGTGCGCTACGTGGGGGCATCGAACTTCGCATCCTGGCAGTTGGCCCACGCCAACGTGCTCGCCAAGACGCGCGGATGGCTGCCCTTCGCCGTCGTACAGTCTCACTATCACCTCTTGGAGCGCGAGGTGGAACGCGAGGTCCTGCCCTTCTGCGGCGCACACGGTGTCGGCTTCGTGCCATACTTCCCGCTGGCGGGCGGCTTCCTGACGGGCAAGTACAAGCGGGGTCGGGTTGCACCGCCAGGATCCCGAGGGGAAACCAACAGCTACGTGCAGCAATACATGACTGAGGAGAATTTCGGCCGCATCGAGAGGTTGGAAGCGTGGGCCCAGGTCCGTGAGCGCGAGCTCCACGAGCTGGCCGAGGCGTGGCTCCTCGCGCATCCGCAGGTGTGCTCGGTGATCTCGGGCGCCACCAAGGTCGAGCACATAACGAGCAATGCGAATGCCGCGGATTGGGTACTCACGGCCCAGGAATTGGACGAAATCAGCGGGATTCTGGATCAGGAGTGACGTATGCGCGTGCGAGTTGAAGGCGACAGGGTGCACATCGGCGGCGCCGCCATCACAGTTCTGTGCGGTGAATTGATCGACGCATGACTTTCTTCGTGCACCCCTACCAGATCGCACTTCTGCTGGCGTCGTTGCTGTGCATGATTCCAGTGGTGGTCATCATCGGATTGGCGCGGAAACCGGACGCGTGGCAGAAGCGGGCCCGTTGGCTGAGTTTGGCTGGCCTGTCCGGCTTCTGCGCCGGGGCGTGCCTCGGCGCGATGGTTGCGGTTGGCCGGTCGGTCGGCGTCGTCGTCGTGAGCGCCGGCGCACTTGGTACGATCATGGCTCTGGCAGCGTTGACCGTCGTCCTCCAGGCGCTGTGGCTGTTTGAGCGAGATCGGAGGAGGGTCGACTCCACGCAGGCGGCGCCAGACGGGGACCCGGGAACGAGGTCCTAAGAATCATCGCCATCAGCCGGTCGCCGGTCACGGGAGCTGGGAGAGAACGCAATGGCAGATATGCTCGTCAGGCTATATGACCTTCCCGACAGCGCACCGATGCGCCGCGTGCTGGCCGATGCCGGCATCGCTATCAGACGAGCGATGCCATACGAGAAGCGCGCTGTCGTCGGCTGGGTTGAGGACCGTTTCGGCCAGTCCTGGGCCTGCGAGTGCGACGTGTCCTTCAGCAGCCGTCCCATCTCCTGCTACCTGGCCACCCGGGACGGCAGGATTGCGGGTTTCGGATGCCACGACAGCACGTGTGCGAACTTCTTCGGACCCATGGGCGTGGACGAAGATGCGCGAGGTCAGGGTATCGGCGCGGCACTGCTTCTGGCGTGCCTGGAGGCGATGCGCGCAGGTGGCTACGGCTACGCGATTATCGGCGGCGTCGGCCCGAGAGAGTTCTACGCGAGGGTAGCCGGGGCCATCGAGATTCCAGACTCATCACCGGGGATCTACCGGGACAGGCTGCGGGACGACAAGGAGGCAGACGCTGAGGAAGGCGCCGCCGGATAGGAGCTGCCTCCCTGCATGTGGCGGGGCGAGCTGGGTCCCCAGGGCCGAAAGCCTTGGGCTCCAAACTGTCTAGATGACAAGGACGACGGCCCGTATACGGGATTAGCCGGATGAATCCGGCGTTGTTCCGTAGCCTTGGGCTTCAACTCACGGCGTGGCCCATGCAAAGACCAGCAACTTGTTACCCAATTAGTTTGTCAGTGCTCACGAGTGGGCTGGTCCACAAGATGGTCTCCTCGACGAGAGGCGTCAGGGCGGCGAGTTACCGAGATCGGATTCCGTCCGGATGTGGAGCACGATGCTGTTGCGATGAGTGTCTCGGGCCGCCCATGCCCGAGCCCTGGACCTGGACAAGGAGGTGCACTATGCACCCCGGCTCGAGGCTGCGTGTCGGACTTCGGTCCTTCCTCCTGACTACCGTGTCCCTGCTTCTGTGTGGATGCGTGAAGTTCCACATCTCTATCAACGTGGAGCCCGACGGGAGCGGCACGGTGGGCGCTGCGCTTGGGATGACCTCTCAGGCGAAGTCGTTCATCGAGGGCCAGGGCATCGACGATCCGGCCGAGGAGATCCGAGGGTATCTGATACGTGAGGCCGGTATGGGTGACTTTCAGGAAGAACGCTGGATCGAGGGTGACTACGAGTGGGTCGGGGTCTCGACTCCCTTCGAGAGCCTCGACGATCTGAACAACCGTGTATTGCAGACCGAGATATTCGAGTCATTCCAAATGACTGAAGAATCGGGCCTGGTGAACAGGACATTCGTGCTGGATGGTGTCATCACGCCGGACTTCTTGTTAGCGCAGGTACCCGACGATATCGACGTCGATGTCACCCAGGTGATCGATATGCGGGTGATCGTCACGCTGCCTGGTGAGATCGTGGAAACCAGCGGGACGCGGGGCCCGAGGGAGTCCGGCACCGTGTGGTGGCGGATCACCTCGGGAGGGCCGATCCCGCTGCACGCAGTCAGTGAGATGCGGGACAGCACGAACGTCACGCTACTCGCCGCGGGTGGCGCCGTGCTCCTCGTAATCACTGCCATCGCCTTGGTTCTGGTTGGGTTCGGCGTCTACCGGCGCAGACAGCGAAGAGAGAAGCCGTAGTCCCGTCTGGTCACAACCTTGTGCCACAGGCGGACCCCACGCGATCCGCGGCGGTTCGCCGGCGGCGGGCCAAGGTCGGGCAACGGCGTGCCCGCGGAGGCGGCCGGAGACAGGCTGCACCACTAGCAATCGACGGGGCGAACGCTGGTGTGAGGAGGTGCGCAATGAGAACAGGTATAGCCATCTTGGCCCTACTGATTGCAGTTGGCGGTCTAGGTGGTGGGGTGGCCCTCGCCGATGACGGCCAGGAGCCGCCAGGTCGAGACCCGGCCTTCGAGCAGGAGATCGCCGATCGCCTCGGCGAGATCAGTCCCGAGGCGGTGCCGCTCTTCCAGCAGGCCACGGAGGCATTCGATGCTGGTGACCTGGCCTCCGCCCGGCAGGGCTTCCTCGACGTGCTGGACCTGGCTCCCGAGTTTCCGGATGCACTCCGCCGGCTCAGCCACGTCGAGCGCGTATCCGGCGCCATCTACGAGGCAGAGGGGTACGCACGGCGAGCCTACGAGTCCGACGAATCGCCCGTCAACCGATCGGCCTTAGCTCATGCAATGCTCGCCTTCGATGACCCTGCCCGGAATCGCGCCGCCCTCAGCCACGCGCAGACTGCCGCCGACGCCCTGCTCGACGACGCTTTCGCGCAGATTGTCCTGCTGTTTGCCGGCGCTGCGAACGAGGACATGGACACCGTGCGGGAGGCAACGGCGCGGCTCCTTGTAGTCGCGCCTGAGAACCCGCTGGCGCACTTCTACGCCGCGCTGGTAGCCGGCGCGGAGGGCGATCTGGAAGAGGCTGAGCGCGAGCTGGCCGAGTCCGCGCGACTGGGAATGCCCC
>JAUVSX010000281.1 GCA_030596915.1 Chloroflexota bacterium
GCGTCAGCGAATCAGCGAGAGATCGGACTGGCAGCCCCCCGCGTTGCTGGCGACCTGACACCTTGTCTTGGCCCCAATTGGCCACGATGTCAACCATAGTGATCGCGACAAGCCCGGGGGTGGTCCCTGTCGGAGCGCTTCGCTATGGCAATGCAGTGGAAACCTGTCAGGTTTTCGCTTCACAGAGCGTGCCGTGGGCGTGCGATGACGATGACTTGTCGCTTATCTTGGGCCGAATCTGGGTGATACGACTGGCATCGTTGAGCTACGACGGGCGCGACGCGGCACGTTTGTCCGCGCTCTTGAACCGCGGAAGCCTGAACGCGGTACCATACGAAGGACCCGGGGACGTCCGGGTCCTGGCCGCGGGCGTCACCGCTCACGGAGACTGATATGGTGCAGTTCATCGTGCGTAGGCTGCTAGTCCTACCGGTCATCGTCTTGCTCGTGACCCTGATCCTCTTCTTCCTTCTCTACCAGTTGCCTCCCGAGCGGCGCGCCGAGGTTTACCTGCCCTCTATGAGGCCAACCACCTCGGCCGAGGAGAGGGAACGGATCATCGCAAATACGATTGAGCACTACCGTCTCGATGAACCATTCGCAACCCAGTACGTAACGTGGGTTCGCAACCTGTTGGCTGGAGAATGGGGCTATTCACCGTCGTGGGACGAGCCCGTGCTCCAAGGTTTGCTGCGGCGGGCGCCGGCGAGCGCCGAGCTGGCGATTGCCGCCACCATCCCTTCCATCGCCCTGGCGATCACGCTAGGCAGCGTGGCGGCGCGATACCGCGGGCGCTCCCAGGACCAGGTCATACAGACTGCCGCCTTCGTGGGGTGGGCATTCCCCTCTTTCGTGTTCGGGTTGATGCTGATGAACGTCCTCTATGCCTGGCTGCGATGGTTTCCTCCAGGTCGCCTGAGCGTGTGGGCCAGCCCAATCGTGGCGGGCGAGGGATTCCGGTCCTACACCGGCATGGTCACCGTGGACGCACTGCTCAACGGTGATCTGAACATCTTCTGGGACGCTTCCCGTCACCTGGTGTTGCCCGCCGTTACGTTGGCCGTGGCAATCTGGTCGCTACTCACCCGGGTCATGCGCTCTTCGCTGCTGGATACGCTGGGACAGGACTACATCACCACCGCCAGGGCCAAGGGTGTGACGGAGCGGGACGTAGTCAATGTTCACGCTCGACGCAATGCCATTCTTCCGATGATCTCGATGGGCGGCGTGATCGTCTCCTTGTTGATCACTGGCGTCGTGATTGTCGAAGTTCTGTTCAGCTATCAGGGTCTCGGCGCCGCGGCTATTAGTGCGATCATGAATGCCGATATCCCGGCGGTCGTTGGGTTTGTTCTCTTCACGAGTCTTGTGACCGTGATGTCGAGCCTGGTTGCTGATGTTATGTACGCCTTCGTCGACCCCCGAGTGAGGCTCTTCTGATAGGTCGCATAATTCATGGCACTGAAGCGCATCCTGTCCAATCGCAAGCTGGTAGCCGGCAGTCTGGTCGTCCTGGTGTTAGCCGCCATGGCACTCGCGGCGCCGCTGATCGCACCGCCCCAAGGGGACGATCCGTACGTGATCCCGAGGGATGGGTTCTCGAGCACGCCCGAGCCGCCGAGTCCCGGTCACTTTTTGGGCACAATGCAGGGCCAGTACGACATACTCTACGGGCTTGTGTGGGGCACGCGGGTCGCCTTCCGGGTCGGGCTGACCATCACGATAGGCCGGGCTCTGATCGGCGTCATCGTCGGCGTCGTATCGGGCTACTACGGGAAATGGTCAGACGCGCTGCTCATGCGTGTGACAGATGCGTTTCTTGCCTTCCCGATCGTCGCGGCCGTGCTGGTGATGCTGACTGTGAGCGTCGACTACTGGGGACTGAGGCTGGGGGAGGGTGACACGGCCATCGTGTGGGCCCTCATCCTGTTTGGCTGGATGCAGTATGCGCGGCTCGTGCGTGGCAACGTGCTAGTTGAGCGGTCCAGCGAATACGTCGCTGCAGCCGTCGCGGTGGGCGCACGCGACCGGCGCATCATCTTCCGGCACGTGCTGCCGAACTCGACTCGGGGTCTGTTTGTACTATCGGCCTCTGATGTCGGTGCGATGGTCGTGACGGTTGCGGCGCTTACGTTCATCGGCCTCACCGGAGACGAGCCGACGGCCGATTGGGGGGCGATGCTCAAGTATACCCGCAACTGGATCATCGCGGCTCCGGCGCACGCCCTCGACTTCTGGTACACCTACATCCCCGCCAGCGTCGCGATTGTTCTCTTCTCCATAGGATGGAGCCTCATTGGCGACGGCCTACGCGACGTCTTCGACCCTCGTTGGCGGTCGCTCCGGGGTATGGCGTAGGCCCTCGTCCGGCGTAGCCTGTGTAGACACCCGGCCAGCAGGCTTCGTCAGTGCGTCCAGACTGCGGCCGTGGGCAGACGGGTGCATTTCAGCGTTGAGGCCGATGCCCAGTGCGACCGGGGTGATCTTCCGCCAGGCAGCGCCGCTACGTCGCCCACTCCCTGAAATGCACCTTGGCAGTTTCGGCCGGGTACCCGAACTCCTACGTCGTCATTGACTACTGGCAGCCAAGGAGCCCGAGACCACGCGCTTGGCCGAAACTGCTGCGGTCCCCACAGTCCTGCGTGTGGAGCAGCGGCGGATCCCCCCAAGCCGGAACACACCTCGGGCAGGTGGGGTGCGCCAGCCAGCGTCCGAGTGTTCTGCTGCTAGAGGTAGGCGGGTGCCCGCTACGACTGGCGCCGACGGTCACCGGGCTGGTGCCGCAGGCATCTCGGCACAGTGGTCCACGACGACTGGCCTCGCCCCCCGGAAGTAGCACCCCATCTCGAAGCCGGTGTCGAACTGAGCTGACATCAGGATCCAGCCGCCTCGCTGTGCGGAGCGAGATACGGTGTACTCCTGGCTGAGCCGGTGGCGATGGCTGGTCAGCCACGTGACGACATCGTCGTCGACGACGAGTGCCTGCGCCCCCGTTTCTTCCCAGGGCCGCGCGCCACTCAGCCCTGCGCGGATCAGATCGTCCATCCAGCCGGTCAGCAGCTCGGACAAGTCGTGGCAGTGAACCACGCTCGCACCGAAAGTGAGGCAGCGCATCAGGAGGTTGCTGTCAAAGGCTGCGTCGACGTTGGCGGAGAACCACGATTCGGAGTCGGGGTCGAACCCGACGAGATGAGTCACGTAGCCCTCCGATAGGTTGTCACGCAGACCCCGTACGACATTGAGGCTCACGCCAGCCGCTTCTGCCTCCTCGGCAGTGGCGGTCACCGCCACGTCGAGGAAGTCACTGAGCGCCTGTTGAGGCGTGCGCAGGGGGCGGTGGATCAGCTCATTCAGAGCCAGGGCGGGGAAGATGGCGAGGGGGATGCACAGGAGCATGACCGCCCAGGACCGCCAGCTCAACCGGCCAGCCGGCGTTGCACGGTCCCAGGCCCAGTCGATCGCCAGATTCTGGGTAAGCCCCACCGTGGCGCCAAGCACGATCTGAATCAGAACGATGAAGCCCGTTCTGACAGCGTCTGGGCGGCCGTAGGGAAAGATGGGAAGCAGTCTGAAGCGAGGGTCGATGATCCACACCAGCAGGTTGCTCGCGATCAGGACGCCATAGGCCGCGGCGGCTCCGAGCAGACCGTTCGTGATTGGCCAGAACGCGAGGAAACGCGTCAAGCCCGAAGCCGCGACTGCGCGCCGCCCCACGAGGATGCAGATGAGCACGGTCAGTGGCAGGCCAAGAAGCAGCTTCCCCCAAGCGAGGTCGGCAGACAGGGAGGAGAGCAGTAGCGCGTCATACCCCCATACGAGCAGTGCGAAGCTAAGGCCGTAAACGAGTCCGAAGGCGGTCCCCGCCGCGAGCAGAAGCTGCTGGGTACCCTTCTCGTCGGCCGTGGGCGGTTGGGTTAGCGCGCTGTCCCTCATTGTGTTTCCCTATCTCATACATACCAGCAATGCGCTGAATTGGTTCAGTCGGTACGAGCGCCGGCGTTGGGGGCCTCACGCCACCGGCGCCGTCGGTTGACGAGGCGGCATCCTACCACGCTGCAATCCTCCGGGCAAGCGCCCGGCGTTCCGCCAGGGTGTGGTCCGGTCGTGGGACGGTTGGACAGATTAGAGAGCGCCTGCGCTGCGATTCGACACCCGCTCGTGTTGAGTGCCTCGCGCACGAGGGGGCGCAGGGAAGCGGAGGGCGCAGCATGTTCTCGTGTCAGAGAGCGCCCGGCACGCGAAGCAGGACCCGTTTGCGTTGTGTGGGTCGGACGAGGCGGATAGCTGCGCCCCCAGTGTGCGTGGCTGCTCCTTCGAGCATCGCAGCGGTGGCGTTCCTAACGATCCTCTGTGGAGGGCCGGACGGGGTTCTCGCGATCAAGCTCCCAACTGATCGGGTTGTCGGCGATGTACTTGCGGATGGCGGAGAGTTCGCGCTCGTTCCGTATGATCCGGTCGCAGTAGCCGCGCTGCCAGAGAGACAGTCCCTTGCTTCCTCGAATCCAGTTTGCGCGCCTTGTAGATGAAGCCTTGCACGCCCGCACGATCGCGCTCAACGATCCTGCCGTCAGCTCTGTGCCGGTGGGTATGGGCGAGGACCCTGGAGAGGAGGGGCAACCCGACGGGGCGGCTTCGAACTGGGGTGGTGGTGCCACGAACCCGAACTCTTGGCGCCTGCCTTCGGATCCAGGCAGGACGTTGAGGATGAAGATGATACCGTGGAAATGGTTCGGCATCACGCACCACTCATCAATGTCGATGTGGCGGAAACGCGTGGGAAGTGCCCGCCAGCAATCGCGCACAACGGTGCCGATCTTGGACCGGACCATGCGCCCGTCAGTAACGTGTCCTAGTATGCTTTCGCGGTCGGCCGTGCAGATGGTGACGAAGTACGCGCCGGGGTACGCATAGTCATACCCCTTGAGGCGGATAGAGCGCCGGTGGTGGATGCGGGGATCGTACTCGGGCATTTCCTTGGACCGGTCTGCCACGCGGCCAGTATACTGACCCTCTGGGATCCAACAACCGGCCACCAGGTGCGTTGATTGGCAGGGGCGCCGATTCGCGGGA
>JAUVSX010000343.1 GCA_030596915.1 Chloroflexota bacterium
CATAGCGCATACCTGCCTATCGCCCAACCCACCCGCTGCCCTGGCATATGCCACAGTCCGCGCTGCGCCGGGGACCGGGATCGCACGCCCGGTCGACGTGGGGACGACACAACAGCTCACCGACAGAGTATAGCGCCATTCCCGTGCGAGGCCAGAGGCCAGGAATCGAGCGAGGAAGGACGCTGGCGTCTCTCTTTCGGCGGGTGGCCGGGCGAGACAGGAGGTCAACAGCACAATCCGCGACGTTGCGGGAGGGCCGCGGCCCCGCGGGTAGCCTCTGCGCCCGCTACCCACGTGGCCACCCGACTCGCGGTCTCGACCCACCCCACCGGCAGGTGCCGCTGGCCGCCGTAGACGTCCACGTCACCTGTCGTACGACGGGACGTAAGTCCTGGTATGCTGAAGCATCGTCAGGATGTTCTCCAGCGGGACGTCGGGTTGGATATTGTGTACCGCGCCGAGCACATAGCCCCCGCCGGGACCAAGCTCCTCGATCCGCCGCTCCACCTCGGCCTGCACGTCCTCGACGCTGCCGTGAGGCAGCACGTGTTGGGTGTCGATCGCGCCCCAGAATGCCAGCCTGTCCCCGTATGCCTGTTTCAGGCTTGCCGGTTCCATTCCTTTCGCCGTCACCTGGACTGGGTGCAACACGTCCACCCCGATCTCGATCAAGTCTTCTCGGATGTCGCCGACCGAGCCGCAGGTGTGAAAGAAGACCTTGGCCGGCGACATGTCGTGCATCAGTTGGAAGTACCTGCCGTGCCGGGGTTTGATCAGCTCCCGGTATGCGTCGGGGGACATCATCAAGCCCCCTTGGAGACCCAGGTCATCCGACGCCATCAGCACGTCCACCTGGTCGCCCACTTCCTCCAGAATCACCTCGCACACTGCGAGACTGATGTCCAGGGCTGCGTCAAAGAGCGCGCCGATCAGTTTTCTGTCGGCGGCGATGTCAGTGAACCAATCCGAGAATCCCCTCAAGTACTGGCTGGTATGGACGAACCCACTAGGGAGGTTCAGAATGGTCGCGCAGCCTGTCGTCTCCCGGATTGTCTGAATCCGCTCTTGGAGGCCTTGCGTCCGCGCTGAGTGGTGCGGATCTGGCCACGGGTAGTCGGCTATGTCGCGCAGCGTGATCTCGCCAGCGAGCGGGAAACTGACCTGGTCGTAGTAGTAGGATCCCGGAGGCTTCACACGCTCGATGCCCCACTCGTCACGATAGCAGTTCTCCCCGATGATCTCGTCCGGCGGGCCGCCGGGAAAGACCCCTCTGACGTCAATGTCCAGAGCCTGCAGTATCTGTTCGTCCACGTCCACAACCCGCATCATCCGGCTGAGCAGGGTGTTCCCCCGGTGGACCGCAAAGTGCTGCTTCAATCGCTCGTAACCCTCGACGACGATGCTCGAGTCTCTCGTGGCGCCCAGGTCGATCGGCACCCGATCTGGTTGCCGGTGTGAGAGCGCGGCCAGCACTCTTTCCCGATGTGTCATCTCTTTCACCGTGATCGTCTCCTCTCAAGGTTGCTTCAACGCCGATCAGCCTATCACATAGTCGAAGACTGGCTCCCGCCCCGCCACTTGTCCAGCGATTGAAGCCAGTTTTCTCCCGTGGCCGCCACGCTAGGTATGTCGAAGGTGGTCCTCCACCAGGCGCGTATCGCTGGCGGAAGGCCACGAACCTGGCTTCTCAACACTCCGCCCAAGTGCAGGACCGTGCAGGACTCGTTGGAAGCCAGCCTCACGGCCGAAGATGAGGTCTGTCATCAGGGTGAACGGCCCTGCGTCCTTGCTGCGGATCACGCTCGCGACGTCGCAGATCCTCAGCCGCTGACCTCATCAATGAGATCGAGCACGGCGTCGCCGAGGATGTCCCCGGCCGCCTCCTCCATCTTGCTCCACAGCGCCCACGTGGTCTCGTGGCCACCCCGACGCTCGAACGCGGCCGGATGGGGCACATAGCCGAGCCATCCATTCGCAAGCGAGACGACAAACGTATTCCGCTGCGGGCTCAACTCCTTGATCCGCAGCGCATTCTCAGCGAAGTACTCAGCTGGCACAGTTCCGAAGGTGGCATCGCCCACCCGCCGCACCTGCACGCGCGCGTCCTCGTGGTCCGACTTGACGTGAAGGTCGCGAAGCACTTCGAGCGAGTGCTCGTACCAGCCCCGATCGTAAACGGACTCGAACACGTTGTACTCCTCGCGCAGCGACGGCAGGTTGTGCGCGAGTCCACTGATGTCCCGGTACCTGATCGGGATGACGCGCTCCGTCGCTGCGACCGTCGCCTCAGAGTCGTACCGGATCCCCCTTAGGATGTGACCCACGTCGTCGGCCAGCACGCTCCCGCAGCGCTCCTTCGATAGATTCAGCTCCGGATCAGCGTAGTTGTGGTGGATGACATTGCCACAGGCGCCATTGAGGAAGACACAGACGGCCTTGTCCCCAAGCCGAGGCCTCAGTGCATCACGCATCGCTCCGGGATAGCCCGCCGAGAGCTGGCCCATCAGGTGGCAAGCGTGGCAGGAGTAGTTCACCAACAGACCCGAGACCGATCCTGCCCCGTCTCGAAATGCCAACACGCCGAGTCCGGGGTCGGTCAGGCCTTCGCAGCACAGGAGATCGCCGAGCGAGCGCGGCTGCGAGATGACTGTCCCATTCAGCTTGACGAAGCGCCGATTGAAGGCGATACGGGCCTCGTAGCCGCGAGCCAGACCGATCTCGCCCGGCAGCATACGGTCGAAGGCATCGACGACCGCTTCGATGCCACGATCGACCATGAAATCCAGGTATGCCTCATCCTTCGACGACCCGGGACGGTCGACGACCGCCGGGCAGGCATGGTTGTGGGTTGCGCACACGAGGATGGCCTGCGCCGGTATGTCACGTCGCGCCGCAATCCCCTCGCGGATGCGCTCCACGTATTCCCACTCGACGATCACGACGTCGAAGGAGAGGAACGCCACCGTAGCACCGCCATCGCTGAACGCGGCGGCGCAGGCGGACAGCGGGTCGTGGACCTGATCAGCGGACGCGAAGTACGTCCTGACAGGCAGCTCCTGAGGTGTTATGTCGACCTGGCTGAACCCTGCCCGTATGGTCATCCGCAACTCCCTCCCACACAGACGTTCTCGGTATTCCAGCGCCGCTCCGCGTCCAGGAGCTGCACTAGATGACAGAATGAGAACTTATGCACCGATCCCGCCCTCAAATCGGACGGCGAGAACGGAAAGGCCATGTTGCCCGCCGTCGCCTTGCGTCCAGGAAAGCGCTGGGGCAGGGCCGTTGAGCGTCGCTCCAAACAGAGGCCGGACCGCACTCTATCACCCTTCCCCACCAGGTCAAGCGTGCTGCCGGCTCGCACACCCCTGCAGCAGCACTCCCCCAGCGACTCTGCTCGCGCCTTCTCCCACGGAGCTGATTCTGGTCCCGCTTCGTCCCCGGCGTGCGTGATACTCTTCACGCCACCTTGCTGAGCTCCGTGCGTCTCCACACGCCAGCTTGGCGGGGCGCCTTTGCCGAGTAGAATGGCTCAGGCCAATCCAGCGCCCATCACGCGAGGCCACCACGGCCCCGCAAGCTGAAACGTGTCTTAGGAGGTCAGCCGATGTTCGTCGTTCACGTGTTCGTCCACGTCAAGCCAGAGTCGGTCGAAGCCTTCAAGGAGGCGACGATCAGAAACGCGCGCAACAGCGTACAGGAGCCGGGTATCGCGCGCTTCGATCTGGTGCAGCAGCTCGACGACCGGAATCGGTTCGTGCTCGTCGAGGCCTACCGGACGCCCGATGACCCCGCCGAGCACAAGAAGACCACCCACTACCAGAAGTGGCGGGACACCGTCGCCGACATGATGGCCGAGCCGCGGAGCAGCGTCAAGTACGCCAACGTCTTCCCGGAGGAAGATGGGTGGGGATAGGTGAGTACCGCCCTGGCCGTTGCCCGAACCGCGGTGTGCGGACTGGCACCATCCCCAACTGTCTGTACCCGGGGACCAGCAAGGAATCGCTTTGGCGCTCGCAATCTTAGCCCCGTGCAATCGCTTGACATCTTGATGCATTGATGATATGCTTTGATGCATGAGGACCACGATCCGGCTCGACGATGACCTGCTGGCCGAGGTGAAGCTACTTGCGGCACGCTCGGGCACCTCGATGACTGCTGTCATTGAGGAAGCGCTGCGAGAGACACTGGCTCGGCGGCGGGAGGCAGGGGAGCGTGATCAGGTGAGGCTCACGACTGTGCCGGGCCGAGGGCTGCAACCCGGTGTCGACCTGGATGACACTGCCGCGCTACTGGCTCTCATGGAGGGATCCCCTGGTTCTTCCTGACGTCAACGTGCTGGTCTACGCACACCGC
>JAUVSX010000242.1 GCA_030596915.1 Chloroflexota bacterium
CAGATGCGAGTCGTGGGTGTCAACGACCGGGACATGGGTGTCGACACGGACACACCGTGGATGGTGGGCCGCAAGAGAGCGCTCGCAGAAGATCAGCGGGCCAGCCCGGTCCCTCTGGTCTGGCCCTAGCCGCGGCATCTGACGAGCGCGCCCTGCGTGGAGTCCCGAGGCTATGTGGCACTTGACCTAATGTGGACCGGATGGTATTCCTCAGGCAAGCTTGAGGGAGCGCCGATGTCTCGGCAATCTGGTGCATCGGCCCTGGGGAAAGGGACTCTGTGGTGCCACAGGCTCTGGGGATTGCCACGGGCAACCTGATCACCGTGCCCGTTGATCATGAGCGTGCGCTCATGATTGCCGCGACCTGCTCCGCGTCAAGCTGTCTGGAGCCCCTCGCCGGCCTTGCGGGCCACTCTCGATCGGAGAAGTCTCATGCCTGAGCCGCTGGTCCAGATCAATGATCTCGTCAAGACCTATGAGACGCCCGCTGGTCCCCTCAGCGTGTTGCAGGGGATCGACATGGAGATCGGGCGAGGGGAATTCATCGCCCTCGTTGGTCCCTCGGGCGGCGGCAAGTCTACGTTCCTGAACATGCTTACGGGCATCGACAGGCCGACGTCGGGCATGGTCGTGGTGGACGGTGTGGACGTCTCGACCACCAGCGAGCGCAAGCTCACACGCTGGCGTGCGCGCAACATCGGCATCGTGTTCCAGTTCTTCCAGTTGCTGCCCACGCTGACCGTGCTGGAGAACGTCATGATGCCGATGGACTTCGCCCGCGTTCACGACCGGCAAGAGCGAAGTGACAAGGCCATGACGCTACTGGAACGATTCGATGTCGCGGATCAGGCGGACAAGACGCCGGACCTGCTTTCCGGTGGGCAGCAGCAGCGAGTAGCTATCGCGCGTGCTCTGGCGAACGATCCAGTGCTGCTCGTCGGCGACGAGCCAACGGGCAACCTAGACCACATGAGCGCCGCCGTCGTCTTCGAGACCTTCTACGAGCTGAGAGACCAGGGCCAGACGGTCGTCATCGTGACTCACGACCGAGAGGTCGTGCAGGATGTGCCTACCGTGCTGAGGCTTAGTGACGGCCTCGTTGACTCCACCTCGCTGGAGGCGGCCGCCAAGCGTCAGACCCGAGAACAGCAAGCCACGCGGTTGGCTGATCTGTAGGCGGAGGGAAGCAGGCTGATGTTCAGATCACGTTGGCGCAAGATCCTCCGGGATGTCTGGGCCAGAAAGAGCCGCAGCGCCATGGCCGCCACCGCCATCTTCGTTGGTGTCCTGGGCGTCGTCACCCTCCTGTCAGCGGGCGATCTGCTTACCAGCCAGCTGAAGCAGGACCTGAGAGAAGAAGACCTGCCCATGCAGGCAGTATTCGTTTCGGCACCTGGCGGGGCGGATCTGGACAACGCAGCCTACCTGGACGCGCTGGGGGAATCCCCTGGGGTCACACGTGTCGAGGGCCGCGCCGTACGACCGTTAGCCTGGAAGCTTCCCGGCGATGCCGAGTTCGACGACGGCTTCATCCTTGCCGCCTGGGAGCCGTTCGACGAGATCACGATCCAGCCGATGCGCCTTTCGGGCGAGGGCCGATACCCGTCCACCGGCCAGCACGAGATCGCCATCGAAAGGCGCATGGCGGACAAGCATGGGTTGGGCGTCGGCGACCAGATCCTGTTGCGTACCCCCGGCGGTGATGCCGGAGGGGATGCCTGGACCATCACGGGCCTCGTCTTCATGCCCTATCCCTCATTCAGCGCAGCTGCGGCAGCGGTCCCCAGTGACGCCAGCATGTTCGCAACGTTTGAAGACGCGCAAGCCTTGGGCGGCTTCGTGGGCTTCAGCACGCTGTATGCACGCTACACCGATTTCCCCACTGCCCAGGAACAGTCGGACAGCTTCTTTGCCGCTATCGCTCAAGAGACCCCATACGTAGCGGTGTACAACTACATCGACGATCCTGCAGAGAGCTTCTTCATCACCCAGACCGCGCAGATCACCGGCATGTTGAGCATGCTCGGGATCATCGCCATGGTCGTTGCCGGGTTGCTGGTGGTCAACATCGTCAACAGCATCGTGGGCGAGGACAAGCGACAGATCGGCGTGATGAAGTCTCTGGGCGCCACCCGGTGGGACAACTTCGTCATCTACGCCGGCATCGCCATCACGTTCGGCGTGATCGGGACGGTTCCCGGAGTTGTCATCGGTTCCTACCTCGGCGCCCTGATGGCGCAGGCGATGGACGAGACGTTGCTGACCTCGATCGAAGGGTTCTCCCTGTCCAGCAGCGCCATCCTGACGGGGATCGTGATGGGGCTGGCCATCCCCTTCCTGGCGGCGATCGTCCCTGTATTCCTCGGGACGCGCGTCACCATCCTGCAAGCCATGACCGACGTGGGCATCTCGGGCGACTACGGCAAGAGCCGCTGGGCTCGGGCCTTCAATGCTGTGCCTCTGCCCACGAATACCAAGCAGGCCGTCACCAACGTGATGCGCAAGAAGGGCCGTCTGGCGTTGACTTGGCTGACGCTGACGCTGGCGGCTGCGTCATTCATGGGCATCTTCGGGATGTTCGTTTCCATCAACGACAAGATCGGCGGCCTGTTCGATGCGTTTGGCTATGAGATCGTCGTCGTCCCCAACGAACGGCAGGACTTCGAGCAGGTGCGCGGGCTCATCCTCGCAGGGGTCCCAGGAGTCGAGGCGGTGGACCCGGGTATCGGTCTAGCTGTCGAGCTCGAGGACTACGTCTCTCCGGAGACAGACACGAGCCAATTGCAGATGACCGGGTTTGATCCCGCGGCCGGTTCGATGGAGCTCGATATCGTGGCCGGCACCGCATGGGCAGACGATCCCGCACGCGAAGGCATCGTGCTGACCCGAGGCGTTGCCAATGCTCTGGACAAGGCCCCGGGAGACACCGTGGCACTCGTCGCCCAGGGGCAGCGCGCGGAGATCGAGGTCATCGGCGTGGCATCTTTCGCCATCGACCAGGGCTTCATGGAGTGGCGGACATTGGCCAGGCTGGTGGGGTCCACGAACTCCCAGGGTGAACCGGCTCCCACTTCGATGCTGATCCAGCTGGTGAATCCGGATCCTACGGTCGAAGAGGTTGACGACGTCATCGACGAGCTCGACGAAGTCCTGCTGTCAGATGGGATCGCTGCCAGCCACGTCAACCAGATCGGAGTGGCCGAAGAGATCGCCCAGCTGATCACGATGTTCGGGTCGATCTTCCAGATCGCCGCGATCGTGATGGCGGTCATCGGGGCGATCGGCCTGCTATCCACCCTGTCGATGAGCGTGTTCGAACGGTTGAGAGAGATCGGGATCATGCGCTCCATCGGCGCCGGCTCGGTCACGATCGCAAGTCAGTTCCTGACAGAGGGCATGCTGGTGGGCATGTCCGCCTGGCTCGTCGCGGTCCCGTTGGCCTATCTGATAGCCGGGGGGCTGCTCGCAAGTATGGAGATCGAGATCGAAGGCGTGGGATTTGACCCCAGCGCGCTGTGGATCGGCCTGATCGGCATGATCGTGATCACCGTCCTCGCCAGCCTCGGACCTTCGCTGAGTGCTGCCCGCAAGACCGTGTCAGAGATCCTCAGGTATCAGTGACCACGAGGAAGGACGAGAGATGAACGACAGCCTTGTCAGCCTTGAAGGCGTAGAAAAGGTCTTCAAGACCAGGGCCGGCCCGTTTACCGCACTTCGGGGTGTTGACCTACAGATCCAGGATCGTGAGTTCGTCGCCATCGTGGGTCCGTCCGGAAGCGGGAAGAGCACCCTCATCAACATGATGACCGGTATCGACCGGCCCACCTCAGGCGAGGTGCACGTTGCCGGGGAGCGCTTGACCGGGTTGAGCGAGAACAAGGTCGCCAAGTGGCGTGGCAGGAACGTCGGCGTCGTGTTCCAGTTCTTTCAGCTGATGCCGACTCTGACCGTCCTCGAGAACGTGATGCTACCCATGCAGTATTGCGGCACCTACAAGGGTCAACGGCGCGAACGCGCCATGGAGATGCTGAAGCTCGTCGAGGTGCCCGAGACCGCCGACAAGTACCCCAGCCAGATCTCGGGCGGCCAGCAGCAGCGTTCGGCCATCGCTCGGGCGTTGATCAATGATCCCGACTTGATCGTCGGCGATGAACCAACCGGCAATCTGGACACGATTTCCGCGGGCCTGGTCTTCGAGCTTTTCGAAGAGTTGGTGCGGCAGGGCAAGACCATCGTCATGGTCACGCACGACCGCGAGCTTGCGGGACGGATCCCACGCGTAGAAGAGGTGCGCGACGGACGTCTTGTGGGCGCCGGAGAGGTTGACGCACGACTTGCCAGCAAACACTAGGAGGCGGGAACCGATGGAAATCACGCAACGCGTCGAAGACGGCATCACCGTAGTCCAGCCGGATGGCCGCATCGACACCCTTGCCGCAGAGCAACTGGACCAGGCTCTGCAGGCCACCATGGCGGGAGGCGATCACAAGATCGTCATGGACATGTCCAAGGTGGAATACATCAGCAGTGCCGGGCTTCGTTCGCTCGCTGCCGTGCTTGTCAAGTGTCGAGAAGAGGGGGGCGACATGAAGCTCGCCGCCTTGAACGAGAGAGTGACCCGCGTCTTCAAGATCATCGGCTTTGACATTCTGATGTCGGTGAGCGACACGCCTGAGGCGGCCATCGCCGAATTCTCGGCCAGCGCCGCGTCCTAGCCCCGGATATCGAGCCTCGCATGGTCGCGCCGGACGAATTGCGTGTCGCAGCCACCATCGAAAACGTAAGCAGGGTCTCGGACTTCGTTCGCGACGCCGGGAAACGCCTGCAGTTGACCGATGACGTGCTGTTCGACATCGATGTCGCGGTCGAGGAGGCCTCGACCAACATCGTGCGGCACGCCTACGGGCCGGATCATCGCGGAGACATGCAAGTGCGGGTAGAGGCCGCGGATGATGCGGTATACGTCACGCTCACGGACTGGGGTGTGCCTTTTGACGCAGACTCAGCGCATCTCGATGTGGACGTGCCGCTGGAGGTGCGCGCCGAAGGCGGCATGGGGGTCCTCCTCGTCCACAAGCTGATGGATGGTGTAACGCGCAAGATGGCATCGGCGCCCGGTGGACCGAATGTGCTGACGCTGACCAAACACATTGGCGTTGACGTGCGTCCTGCAGATGCTGATGGCTAGAGCGGCGACGTCATGACGACAGCCCACGTTCCTCGGTCGCGTCTTCACCGATCTGCGGCTCTGGTCGTTGCCGCGATCGCGGCCCTGACGTTGACGGGCTGCAGCGACAACCGCGAACCCACCTCCTATGAGCCCGTCATGCTCACCTATCAGGATTGGCGGACTGACTGGTTCCCTCCGATGGCCCGAGAGATGTTGGGCCGGTACTACGAGTTCAACCCCAACATCATCGTGTTCTATACCCCAGATCCTGAAGACCTGTCCGAGGTGATGCTCGAAGAGATGAGAGCAGGC
>JAUVSX010000309.1 GCA_030596915.1 Chloroflexota bacterium
ACGGGGTGGACATGCCCCGCACGGTGCCCATCAGCGGCCCGGCACGCCAGGCCGGTGGCAGGAGCGGCGGGCAGGTCACAGCCGCCGGCACCTACACCGAGACCCAGGTCGACCTGTCGCTTGGGGCCATGCTCGTGCTTACGTCGACCGACGCCGGGCAGTACTATCACATCGCCCACGACGTGCAGGCCAGCGGCGGGCGCCCGCTGCAGCCGCGCTACAGCGAGGGCCTCGTGCCTCCGGGTGGAGAGGACATCCACGGCGTGATCGTCTGGTCCGCTGCCTTTAGCACCACCGAAGGCTTTGACCCGGTGATCTATCGCCCGGTCACCGATACAGCGCTCGCCGAGCCAGCGTTCATGAGCGCGAACTGGTACCCGTCCAAGTTCTGGTCGTTGAACAGCCTCGACCCGTCGGACACGCGGCTGGTCGTCGTCGCCGGGCAGTACCGATCGACGAACGGCATCACCGGCACAGAGCGCGTCTTTACCGACCTGGCCTTCAAGGTCTTTACCTCGCGGAGCAGCGACGGCTCGCCGCCGGCGATCCTTCGGGTCGAGGCCAATGGATTCAAGCAGCAGTTTGACATCCGGGCCGAGGTGTCCGATTCGGACAGCGGGGTCGGCCAGGTGTGGTGCACGTTCGAGCACCAACAGGGATCTTGGCACACGGAACCGCTCACCTACAATGCCGAGAGCGGCATGTGGGAGGGCGCGATCAGCAGTGCGCTCGCCGAGTTTGACTTTTTCGTGCAGGCCGTCGACGGCGCAGGCAACGTCTCGGTGAGCAGCAACAAGGGGCTTTACTTTGCGGCGGCCCCGGACAAGACGTACCTGCCCGTCGTGCTGCACGACCAGTCACGATAGTGCCGCCCGTCCGTAGCATAGGGCCTTGTGCCCGCCAGGGACCGCCCGTCACGCCCACAAGGGGCTACACCTGCACTCCCCGGCACTCCCCGGCACTCCCCGGCACTTGCGTCCGGGGCAAGTGTGCGTCCGGGGCAAGTGTGCGTGCGGTGCAAGTGTACTACGGGGCCGTGCCCACCATCAATTATCATTCGAGGGAAAATGGATCTGGTTTCTGCGATCAACAAACGTCACAGCGTACGCCACTATAAAGAAAAGCCCGTTCCACGTCGCATCGTCCGCCAGGTGATCGCCGCCGGGAAAGACGCCGTGCCCCTGCGGCCCGGGATCGACATTCGCTGGCACGTTGTCTGGGACGGCGGCACGGTGACACGACGGTTGGAGGGGCAGACAAGGACCTATGGCGTGTTTACCACGGTCCCACACTATGTTATTGCCATTTCCAGAGAACGCCCCGGCTATATGGAGAACCTGGGCTTTTGTATGGAGCAGTTGATCCTTGCCGCCACCGATCTCAACCTGGGCACGTGCTGGATCGGCGGCATGTTTAGCGAGGCGCAGATGAGCGAGTTTGTTCCCGACCTCGACCAGGACGAACGGATCGTCGCCATCACGCCGCTGGGCTATCCAAGCACCTCTCCGACGGCCACCATCGCACAGCAGCTCCTGTACTGGAGCGACGACCGTCTCGGCGCCCGCAAGCCGGTGTCCGAGATCGCCTCCCAGCACATCTGGACCGTGCCCTGGACGGGCGATGACAAAACACTGGACGAAATCTTGGAGCAGACCCGTCTCGCGCCATCGTGGGACAACACACAACCGTGGCGCTTTATCGTCGACGACCGCTGGGTCATCGCCACCGTCGACCACACCCCCCCGCGGGGGAACCTGCACGAAAACAGACCCTACTACCGGCTGGATGGCGGCATCGCCATGTGTCACTTTTACCTCGCTGCCCAGGCGCGCAGGTGGATGGGGTATTGGCTGATTCCCGAGGACGCCGAGATCAAGATGCTGCGCGACCGCTATACCATCCCGCTGACCTACGACGTCCTGGGCATCTTTCCGATCGCGGCACACCGGTAGCGTGTCACGATGGGCTTTCTGGCCCCTCTGGCGCTGTCGCTCGCGGCGTTGAGCGTCCCCATCCTGCTCCTATACGTGCTCAAGCTCCGCCACCAGGAGCAGGTTGTCTCCAGCACAATGCTCTGGCAGCAGGTGCTCCGCGACCGTCAGGCCAACGCGCCGTGGCAGCGCCTGCGGCGCAACGTCCTGCTGCTCTTGCAGCTGCTGGCGCTGTTCCTCTCGGTCTTTGCGCTGGCGCGCCCCTACAGCGAGATCGCGCACACCGCACAGGGCCACGTGGTCGTGCTGCTCGACGCCTCTGCCAGCATGCAGGCCACCGACGTATCCCCGTCCCGTTTCGAGGTGGCACGCCGCAAGGCGGGGCGACTGATCGACGGCCTGGGGCCAAACGACACCATGGCGCTGATCGCCGTGGCGCGCCACCCGCACGTGCTGTCCTCGTCGACCCACGACCGGTCGGTGCTGCGACAGGCGCTCGCGACAGCACAGCCCACGCACGCCGAGGCCGATTGGGAGGCCGCGTTCATCCTGGCTGCGTCCAGCGCGCAGCAAGAGCGAACGACCACCGTCATTCTCTCCGACGGCGGTCTGTCGCCGTCGCTTCCTGACCTGCCCGGCGAGGTACGCTACGTGCCCATCGGCATCACCGCCGACAATCGGGCCATCGACGCGATGTCCATCCGCGATACCCCCGAGGGACCGCAGGCCTTTCTGCGCCTGTCCAACACGGGGACGCAGGCCGCCACACCGCTGGTCGAGATCTATGTCGACGCTGCCCTGTTCGCCGCGCGCTCCCTTGTCCTTGCCGCTGGCGCGCAGGACACCCTCCTCCTCCAGGACCTGCCCCTGGACACACAGCGCATCGAGGCCAGGCTGGCGGCCCCGGACGCGCTCCAACTGGACAACACTGCATGGGCCGTCCGTTCGCAGGCCACCCAGTCGCAGGTACTCATCGCCACGGAGGGCAATCTGTTCCTCGAACGCGCCATTGGCCTGATCCCGCACCTCGAAACCACCGTCGTCCACGCAGACGGTCCTCACCTGCCCGCGGGCGCACTGGCGCAAGCAGGCCCGATGCCTGCCCTGATCGTCCTGGACGGAGTGCTCCCCGGCAGCGACAAAGACGACCTCCCTGCGGGGAGCAGCCTGTTTTTCATCGACCCGCCCGCGTCGACGGACCTGTTCGCCGTCTGCGGCGCGCTTACCCGCACCGCTGTGTCTCACGTCGAGACCGGCGACCCGCTGCTCCGTCACGTAGACCTGGCATCCCTGCAGATCGCCGGCGCACGGTGCATCGAGACCCCCTCTTGGGCCCGGATCCTGGTCGCGGCCGGCGGCCACCCCCTGCTCGCGGCGGGTGAGATAGCCGGGCGCCGCGTCGCGATCCTGGCCTTTGATCTGCACAGGTCCAACCTCCCCCTGCAGGTCGCCTTTCCGATCCTGATCGCCAACCTCGCTAACTGGCTGGCCCCCACGAGCGCGGTGGACATGTCCTCATCGGGGGAGGGCATGTTCTCGCTGAACGAGGACTTCTCTGCCACAGCTTCGCTGCGCCCGGGCACGCCGGTCACACTGCGCCCGCAGGTCGGCGCCACCGCCATCGTCGTACACATGCCCTCGGGCCGGCAGTGGCGCGTCGAGGTGCAAGACAGCGCCTCGATCCCCTTTACGGACACGGACGAACCGGGCCTGTACACGATCGAGCAGCAGGTAGGGACAGAGACGGTCCGCTCACAGTTCGCCGTCAACCTGTTCAGCGCGCTGGAATCGGACATCGAACCGCGAGACAGCATCGCCGTGGGCACGGCACAGGTCCGCCAGGAGGCAGATCTGACCGGGCGGCGCGAGTGGTGGCGGTGGCCCGCCCTCGCCGCGCTGGCCCTGCTCGTCGTCGAGTGGCTGGCCTATTGGCGCGTCAGAGTCCCTCGACGGAGCGTGAACTATGGGCGGTAGGCAAGCGCGCGTCTTTTTTGCCACTCGGCGCGTTATGCTCTATAATCAGATCGTACAGCACAGTCGGGGGGAAAACCGGACTGCGGAGAAGCGTATGACAGAGGTGTGGGCCCAGGTGGCTGCCGAAGCGATCGATCGCCTGATCCCCTATGGGACCGTGATCCTCCTGGGTATGGAAGGGGTCCGCCGTCAGTTGGGCAGGCACGTGGATCGTGGCGAGTTGATCAAGGCCAAATCGGTCTATGCGCTGCTTGCAGCCAGTTTCGCGCGCGATCAGGAACGGGACAGCCGTGAACTGCTGGCACAGTTTGTGCGCGATCCCGCCCAGCACGGACCCGCCATAACGCGGCTCGTCGCCGAGAGAGCAGGATGCTCTCCCAACGACTTTGGCAGAAAGCTCGTGGCATTGACGAACCAGTGGCGAGAGGACAAGCGTCCTCTGCCACCGGTTCGGTAAATCCAGAGACAGCGCGCCTTACAGGCCCTCAGAGGGGACCGGACAGGCGCCAATGGCGATGGCTCCGGGGCCAACGTGCGAGCCGATCACCGGCCCGATCTCAGAAATGTGCAGCGAGACACAGTTCAACTGTTCGCGCACCTGTGCCGCAATCGCTTCCACGGCAGCCTCGGCCTGGATGTGCCCGACCACCACGCGCACGGGTCTCTGTCCCATAGACTGCACGACCTCGTCCAGCACGCGCCTGCGCGCCCGCTTGGTGGTACGCACCTTGTCCAGCGCCTCGATCTTGCCCTCGCGCAGGCAGAGAATGGGCTTGACGTTGAGCAGCGTGCCCAGGAACCGGGAGGCTGTGCCAATGCGCCCAC
>JAUVSX010000510.1 GCA_030596915.1 Chloroflexota bacterium
ATTCTTCGCTCCGTTTTCCGATTGTCAATGGGCGCATTTCGGGATGGGGGCGTCATGCAACCAGGAAAGCGGCTTGGCGTTTGCCCTGATGGTGACGAGCAATGCGGGGGCCTACGGGCCCAAGTCGTTTCCTCGCGCGAAGATGGTGCCCCCTTTTGTGTTTTCCCCCGGCGGGGGAAAAGCAGAGGGCCATAGTGTGGGGATGGAAGCCGAGCTCCGGGTTCTCGTCCCCGCCACGCCGCCGGTTTGCGTAACGCACTCTTTGTGTTGGCCTATGGGCAGTGGTACAATCCGTACCATGAACATGAATGTCGTGTCCAACGCGCAGCCGGAAGTGGGGCGAGCACTGAGTGTGGACGCCGATTTCCCCGGCGGCAACATCGTTCTGGAGAGCGTCGATGGGGATACTGTTCTTGTCCACCAGGATCTGCGCGATACGACCGAATGGTGGTTCTATTGGCATTTTCGAGTGAGGGGTGCCGCATCGCGCACGCTCACGTTTCAGTTCACCCAGGGTGACGTGATCGGCACGCGTGGTCCTGCCGTCAGCACCGATGGCGGCGCGAATTGGCGATGGCTGGGCCGTGACGCTGTCAGGGACACGGCCTTCACCTATACGTTCGCGCCGGAGGACCACGAGGTGCGCTTCGCCTTCGCGTTGCCGTACACAGAGTCCGACCTGAAGGCATTTTGGGCGCGATTCGGTTCATCCCCGTGGTTGCGATCGGAACTCCTCTGCAGAACCCGCAAGGGGCGTGAGGCTGAGCTGCTGCACCTCGGGCGCCTCGATGGACAGGCTCAACACCGGGTACTGCTCACCTGTCGCCATCACGCGTGCGAGAGCATCGCCTCCTATGTGCTGGAGGGGTTGATGGAGACGGTGTTGGCAGCCGAGGCCCAAGGTGACGCCAGCGGGTGCTGGCTGCGGGACAACGTTGAGTTCCTGGTAGTCCCCTTTGTCGACAAGGACGGGGTGGAGGACGGCGACCAGGGCAAGCTGCGGTATCCCCGCGATCACAACCGGGACTATGACGGCGACAGTGTCCACGCCACGACAGGCGCGCTTCGAGCTCTTGTTCCGGCGTGGTCCGAAGGCAAACTAGAGGTCGCACTCGATCTGCATTGTCCGTGGATCCGCGGTGAGCACAACGAGGTGATTTACTTCGTCGGGGGACCCGATGAGCGGAACTGGGCCCAGATCCAACGCTTCTCGGCGTTGCTGGAGGACGTCCGGACCGGACAGCTGCCGTATCACAGGTCAGACAACTTGCCCTTCGGGCAGGGCTGGAACACGGCTGAGAACACCTCGCAGGGCAGGAGCTTCAGCGGATGGGCGCGTGACCTGCCCGGCATGCTGCTGGCGAGTACCCTGGAGACCCCCTATGCGAACGCCTATGATCAGACTGTGACGCCGGACGCGGCTAGGGCCCTGGGAAGGGATCTGGCGCACGCGCTCTGCCGCTACTTGGCGGAGGCTGAATGACCCCTTGGCCGGTTGTGACCAGGTCAACGTGGTGGTTGAAGCACCTGCCTGAACGGTTGGAGGTTGCATGGCATTCGAGGTAGATACCCAGATTCCGCACGGCAATGCGTGCGATATCGAGATTCGCGAAGAAAACGATGTTGCCGAAGTGAGCTTCGCTCCGGACCCCCACGGCGGTCCGGAAACGCTCTGGTTCTGCCTCCGTGTACGACGTGCAGGCGACGATCCTGCTGCCGGCATGCTAAGGTTGGTGCTGAAGCATCACTACAATATGCTCGGCGGACACACGCCGTCGGCACTACGTCCCGTGATTCGCTATCAGGGACGTGCGTGGCAGCGCCTGCCGCAGGGCGATCTGGTGCCGCTGCCGGACGGTCGCACGGACATCGCATGGCTGGTTCGCGCGCCGGAGGCTGCCCTCGACATCGCCTTCTGCTACCCCTATGGCGTAGAGGATGTTCAGACTCTTGTAGCGGAGACCGATGGCATCTGGCACGTCGACACGATCGGCGTGAGCCAGGGCGCGCGACCGCTGCTCCGCCTGAGCAATGACTACGGTGGCCCGGGCGATCAACGCCCCGGCCTCTACGTGATCGCCCGCCAGCATTCCGGTGAGACGCCGGGATCCTGGGTATTGGATGGCTTCCTGCGCACAATGGCCGAACTCGGATCTGAGGCGCCGTTGGTCTGGGCTGTGCCGCTCTCCAATATCGACGGCGTGGCGTTGGGCGATTACGGCAAAGACAACTTCCCCTATGATCTGAATCGGGCGTGGGGACGCCCGCCGATGCGCCACGAGGTCTCGGTCTTTCAACGGGATATGGCGCGCTGGCAATCTCGGTGTCGACCCTTGCTGGGCGTTGATTTCCACGCTCCGGGTGCTTGTGAGACGAGTGGCGTCTATACCTACGTTCCTGACTCTGACACGGATCGGGCCGGCCATGACGCCGCGATGCCTTGGGCGTTCTTGACGGGAGATGCGCTGACCCCGGAGTATGCCGCGGATCAGTTTGCACGGGTAGTACACTATCCGTCTCGTTGGGACACCCCGAGTTTTCGCACGTACGTGTGGGCCCAGCTTGGCCTGCCCTGTATCACCTTTGAGACCCCCTACGCGATGGCCGGTACGCAGGTATTGACCCAGGCTGACTATCGTGAGATTGGCCGCCGGATTGGACAGGGGATCGTGGCTGGGATCAAGTAGGATCAGATAGGATTGAGCTTATGGATGA
>JAUVSX010000126.1 GCA_030596915.1 Chloroflexota bacterium
ACCTGCTCGGCTACGGAGACAGTTCCCAGGAGGCGCTCACTCAACTGTTCCGGGACATCTGCGTTGCCGATGTTCAAGCCGACGGGCTCACCTTCCACCCGGAGACCGTGCGGGTGGCAGAGCTTCGCGAGGATCAGGAGTACGGAGGGCAGAGGGTGCTATTCGAACAGCACAACGCTAGTCAGCCGTTGACATCGCACAACACCAGATCGACTCGTTCGCTGCGCTGTTGACGTGCTGCGCCTACGCACCAAGTGGGATTACCTGATACTCGATCTGTGTCGGCAGCTCCACCCTCCGTGATGCATCGAGAATCTCTATCGACACCAGATCGCCTGACGCATTATAGTCCAAGATTGTACCAGGCTTGTCCTCGTCACTCTCAGCCACGGGCGCATCGGAAAAGATGATAGTCAGCGTGTCCGTCTTGCTGTCGTATCGTATTCTCATGTTCCGCCCTTCCAGTATTTCTCGACCTTGCTCGTGCGGTAGGCTGTGACGACCTCCGCTGGCTGCCGGTCGATATCGACAAATATCCGCAGCAGGTAGATCTTTCCGGCCCCCTCGAGTGCAATCCGCGACTGGTATACAGCCCTGCCCGGTCGGACCAGACTGGATTGCTCTGGCGCGGACAGAACGCGTGCAATCTGTGCCTCGGAGATTCCGCGGCGCCCCATCTCGAACCGGGCGGGTTCAGTGAGGCGGTGCTCAACAGGTGGTGGAATCTGCGGCATGCCCCGTGCTCAAATCACTTCGTCTCCCTACCTGGCTGCGTGCGGCGCCGGCCTTGCGAAGCGGGCGACGGCAAGGGCCGACCGCGGACGGTCGGTCGCCCCTACCCGCCCGCCCCCGGCTGCTGGCGGGTCTCGGCGTCGAGGAAGAGGGCAAGGCGGTTCTGAAAGAAGAGCTGTACGACGCCGGTGGGCCCATTGCGGTGCTTGGACACCATGATCTCCGCAATGTGCTGTTGCTCGGTTTCCGGATTGTACAACTCGTCCCGGTAGATGAACATCACGACGTCCGCATCCTGCTCCAACGACCCCGATTCCCTGAGGTCGGCGAGCACAGGGTGCTTGTCGGTTCGCTGCTCGACGGCCCGAGAGAGCTGCGATGCGGCCACCACCGGCAGGTTTAGCTCCCGGGCGAGCCCCTTCAGGCCGCGTGATATGCCCGAGACCTCCTGCACCCGGTTCTCCGAGCGGAAATCGCCGACCATCAGTTGCAGGTAGTCGATGATAACGAGGTCAAGCCCGAACTCCGAGTCCAGTCGGCGGGCCTTCGTTCGCAACTGCATCGTCGAGATCGAGGGCGTATCATCGATGTAGATGGGAAGGTCGGCCAGCCGGCCGGTGGCCTGGTGGAACAGCGGCCACTCGGTATCCTTGAGCCGTCCCAGCCGCAACCGTTGCGAATCTATGCCGGTTTCGGCGGCCACCAGGCGCTGCACGACTTGCTCGCCGGACATCTCGAGACTGAATACGGCTACGTGCTTCCCGTGGCGCGCTGCGTTCTTGGCGATCGAAAGGCACAGAGCGGTCTTGCCCACTGATGGTCTGGCCGCGACGAAAATAAGATCGGACCGCTGGAGTCCTCCGAGGAGTCGGTCCAGGTCAACGTACCCGGTCGGAACGCCCAGGGGCTCGTCCTGATGATCGAACAGGTACTCGATGCGCGAGGAGTAGGGTCCGATTATCTCCTGGATAGGCACCAGGTTGCGCGTGATGCGCTGGCGCGAGATGCCGAAGAGCACCTGTTCGGCCTGGTCGACGGATAGGTCCACATCCTCGGCTTCCTGATAGGCCAGTTGAGCGATCTGACTCGCAGCGCTGATCAGGCGTCGCCTGAGGGCAGCCTTCTCCACGATGTGGCCGTAGGCATCCACGTGGATGGCGCTGGGAACCGAGTTGATCAGTTGCGTGACGTAAGCAGCGCCTCCGATCTCTTCTAGCTGTTCCCGCCGCTCCAGTTCATCACAGACGGTGACGAAATCGACCGGCTCGCGTCGCTCGTGAAGCGCCAGAACGGCGTCGTGGATCCAGGTGTTCTTCTGGAGGTAGTAGTCTTCCGAGTTGAGATACGGAAGGACGCGGTAAATCGCCTCCGGATCGATCAGGAGAGATCCGAGGAGCGATTCCTCAGCCTCAACGCTGTGAGGCACCATCCTGTCTGGGGTTGCCATACGCTCTAGTGCAGGGGGAGGTCGCCCAGGTCGAGGTTGTCGACGAAATCCCGGAATGCCGAGAGTTCTGCATCCTCTTCTTCTGAGCCTTCGCCCAGGTCCTTCTCAGGGATGATCCCGGCTTCTGCCATGACCTTCTCGTCGACGTAGATGGGGACGTCGACGCGCACGGCAAGGGCGAGTGCATCAGAGGGGCGCGCATCGATCTCCAGCGTGCGACCGTCGATGTCCACGACAACAGAAGCGTGGAAGACATCGTTGCGCAGGTCGTTCACGACGATGCGGGCGACCGTCCCTCCCAAGGACGTGATGACGTTCTTGAGGAGGTCGTGGGTCAGGGGCCTGGCGACCTCAATGCTGCGCATCTGGATGGCGATGGCCTCCGCCTCGCACTGGCCGATCCAGATGGGCAAGTGCCGCTCGGACGCAACATCCTTGAGGATGACGAGGCGGTGCTCTGACATTAAGCTGACCCGAACGCTCTCGATGCTCACCTCAATCATAGTGTGCCTCCCATCGATCGCTTCACCTGGGCGGATTATACCATCTAGTCAGAGCCTGTGGCAAGCGGCGCGTGTGATCGAACGCGTCTGCGCGAGCGCCCCAAAGGAGGAGCGATCGCGTCGCGCTGCGGATATCGGTCTGCCAGGTGGCCGCCGGGACGCTAGGGCGAAATCACGCGCACCGTGCCCAGCGTGACGACGTCATCCGGCCAGCGCTGCCCTCGTCCGTCGTAGGCCGGGAGCCGTTCAAGCGAAGGCCGGCCGTACATGCCGGCCAGCAGGTCGTACGTTCCTGGCGCCGCCTCGGGAGCTATGGTCAGAACGTGGCGGTCTGGGAGCAGGATGCCTTCGATCCAGCGGCTCGTAGGATAGGCTCCCATCAGAGGTGGCCCGTCGTGCTGCGCCACAAGCGTGTCTCCCTGCCCTTTCAGGTGGAGGAATGCGGTGTAGTCATTAGTGACGGGCCCGTCGGCCATCCAAAACAGCGTCACTGTCAGTGTTTCACCGGCGACGAGTTCATCGGCCGAGAGTGTGTACCCTGTCAGTAGGATCGTCTCATCGAGCCGCACGTCGAGTCGGTGCTCAGGCCTGGCCGAGGGGTCTAGCTGGTACGCTCGCATCTCACCGAAGGTGCGGTGGCCCACCGACATCGTCGCCACCCAGTCCTCCAGGCCGGGCAGCAGAGCCAGCCGTCCCGTCGCGAACAGCGCAGCCTGTGGCTTGCGGTGCAGGATGTCGCGGACGACGTCCTCGGTCGCGAGGTGGCCCAGCCGAATCTGCTTGTAGGATGCCTCTGTCAGCGTGGGGAGAACCAGGCGCCCGGCCGTGAAGGCCAGCAGTGGGTCGTCGGTCACAATCAGAGCGTCCGGCGACGTGGTCTCCTTCAGATACGAGCGCGCTGCCGTGCGCTCGGCCGACCACGCTGGCCCTCCCTCGGGCTGTGGCATCGTCTCGCTTAGCCTTTGGAGGGCGAAGGCCCCGAGGCTGAGCAGAACGAGCCCAGCAAGCGACAGTCGCCACCACGCGGTGGTCCGGCGCCCGTGCAGCGCGTCGACCCCCCACTGGGCGGCCACCGAGATGCCGCCTCCCGCGGCAACAGCCAGTGGCAGGGCAAGGACTAGCATGTAGTGGACCCAGACCGGGGCCCAGGCTGCAAGCGATGCCGCGGCCGCAACCGCCCACGCTGCGGGGACGATCAGTCCGCGTCGCCGGACCGGATCTGCGAGCAGGACGAGCGCGCCGCTTGCCGCGAGCAGGACGAGCGTCCACCTCTCCCCCACGTACTCCAGCATCTGCTCGGCGCCCGATCCTGCGAACACGATATCTGTTCCTACCGAGCGGATGTTCTGGCTCAGCGCCCACGTGAAGAACGCCGGGCGGTCGATCAGAGCGAGCGCGAGCAGGCCCGCGCTGGCCGCGACACCGGCGAACACGGCCAGGTCGAGCCACGGCCTCCGTCCGATGCCCGGCCTTTGTGCTCTCTGCGGCTCGGGGATCAGCAGGACGATGACCAGCGGTAGTCCGAGATGGAGTACTAGAGGGTGGATCAGGAGGCCGCCGGCGAAGGCCGCTCCAGATAGAACTACCCATCGGCGGCGACCAGCGCGCCGGGCCTGGAGGGCTGCCCAAAGCGCAACGAGTCCGAATGCCATCGCGGGCAGATCGCTCATCACGGCGTGGGCACGGACAGGAACCTCGGGTAATCCAAGGAACAACGCCACCGTCGCGAGCCCAGCCCAGCGACCCCACAACTGCCGGGCCACCGCGCCCAACGCGACGAAGCCTATCAGCGTTAGGCCCAAGGTGGCAAGCCGGGCCGTCGCCAGGCTCTGGCCCGCCGCGCGGAAGGCGGTCTGCAGAATCCACACCTGCAATGGCGGCTTGTTCAGCAACACCTCGGCGTAGAGCCGATACCCGGCGTTGGCCAGCGCCGCCTGCTGGACGTACAGGCCTTCGTCATTGCTCCACGCGTAGGCCGTCAGGTTCGCCGCTGGCCATGCCAGGTAGAGGAGGATAGCGATGATCCAGAGGGCCCAGTAGGCTCCGTCGAGGTGATGGCGCCGCCGTCTCACGGACTTGGCGTCTTGCTCTGCAGCCAACCTGCCGTCCTTCTCTGCGGCCAACCTGCCGTCCTTCTCTGCGGCAGGCCTTGCCATCGACCCTATCATTACGCGGTCACCGTGTCAAGACCAGGCGGGGGGGCAACGGCCTGGGAGGGATGGGTAGCGGCATCGGCTAGGGCTCGCGAACACGAATAAGCGTAGGCAGGATCAGAGACGTTTCGCCGTCGGCGAGAGGGACTCGGTCGAGCGTGGCGCCATCGTAGAGGCCGATCTCGACGACGGCCGTCCCAACGTACGGTTCGCGGAACGTCATGCCGTGCGGGTCGATGACGATCTCGCCGGGCAGCCAGCCGCGGGTCGGTCTTGCGCCCGCAGCCGGCGGGCCATCGTGCTGCGCGACCAGGTGTCCGTCGGCTGCCAGAAGGTGAGCGAATACCGTGTAGTCAGCCCCGGAAGCGCCATCCAAACCGCGCCAATAGAGAGTGACCGTGATCGGCTGGCCCGAGACGTACGGCTCGGGGGGCAGGTCGTACCCCACCAGTTCGGCGACGTCCCCGAAACGTGCGCCTACCTCGAAGTCCATCGGCGGCGGAGCAAAGAGCGCTTGGCTGGTCTCTACCTCGAGCGTACCCAGGACGACACGCCGATCGCCCAGTTGGGCGGTGACTGTGACCAGGCCCGGCTTAGCGGTCGGCGGGATCGTCAGCCGGCGGCGCTCGAGGACGATCTCGTCCGGCTGCCAGCGGTCTGTCGGGTATCGTCCATTCGCCGGCGCCTCCCCTGCCGTCTCGATGGCACTCCCTTCCTGCTCCAGAACCAGGGCTGGGCGGAGATCGGGCAGGGGGGCGCTAGCCGCGCGCCATCGCAAGGTCACGAAAACCGACTGGCCGGGCGCGGCCGCCTCGCGATCGAGAGCAGCGGCCTCGAGGAGCAGATGGTCGTCGAGTGCGGCCGGATCCGCGAGGGGTGTCAGATCGGGTGCGGCCTCGTAAGGGTCGTTGAGGATGCCGGCAGCCGGCTTCAGCGTCACGACGCCGGCCTCGTAGGTGCGTCCAGATGGGTTGCCCCTGGCGTCAAGCAAGTCTTCGGGCACAATGTCGCCTGTGCCGGCGGTCGTGTAGACGCCGAGCGAGACTGTGTATGTCAGCGGCGGCGCCCCCGGCGGCGTCGGAATGATGTGGTACGTGACGGTCTCTTCACCAGCGGCCCACTTGTTCGAGGGCCGCCCACGCTCGTCCAACAGCCAATTGTCGACGCTACGCCACGTGCCGCCATCGAGATCGTGGAGGCGGAGGTTGACTCGGTAGCGAGCATCCACGGGCTCCTCCAGCCGCCAGCCGAGGGCGACCGTGACTGCTGTGTCGGCCGGCGGGCTCGCCTCAATCCAAGACGATGTTAGCCTGAGAGGGCCGAAGCGAGCATCCGCGGGCGTTCGTGCCGGTGGCCCGTTCACACTGTTCTCCAGAGCATACACCCGAACGTGCAACCCCTTGAAGGAGCGGCGCTCGACCAGACTGCCCGCCATCTCAAGTGCAAACGGAAGCACGTTGCGGGGATCCTGGTCGTCTCGAGGGTAGCTGACGAGGAACACGCGCTGCCCGGCTTGCGTGCCGCCCGACAACGCACGCCAGGTAGCCGCCTCGTCTGCTGGATCTGGCCGAATGATACGTTCTCGCAAGCTGGGAGATGCCGTAGAACCGAAGTCCAACGACCAGTCCTGCGAGGGTACGATCACCAGGTCGGTGTGCACGTTATCTTGGAGCCATGTGGCCAGTGCAGCGACGTCACCCGTCGCGAACTGAGGACCCGGGTACCAGGCGCCAAGTGCCACGATCGAAAGGAGCGCGACCGACACGGCCAGCAGCACAGCCGTCAGCCTTCCCAGCGCGCGGCGGGCGGCCGCCTGCGTCACTACGTAGCTCGTCAGTAGGAAAAGAGCCACGGAGAAGGTCAGAACGTAGCGGGGATGGGACAGGGGCTTCGCCTGCCACAGAAGGACGGCAGGCAACAGCGGGCCGAGCCAGTGGATCAGCAGCCGGAGGGATGTGCGCCGGAGCCGGGCACGACGCGACAGCAGCGCAAGACCTACGAGTAGAAGCGCCGCGACGACCAGCGACAAGACCTGCATCCCGACGTTGCCGGTTGCGGCTGTGAGGCCCGTCCACTGGAAGGTCCACAGGAGGTTGATGAAGAAGCCCAAAGGCAGGCTCTCAACGAACGGGTCGTCGATGCCTGCGTCGGTCATCACAGCGGCACGCTGCCCGTAACCTGCAGCCAGCCACGGAAGGCAGAGCAGGGCGACGAGGGCGAGGCTGACCAACCATCGCACCATCGCGCGTCGGTTGCCCCGGAGGCCAGCCCACAGCAGGAGATTGACATAAGCAACGGCGAATAGGATGGCGTAATGCAAGTGCAGGCCTATCACCTGTACGCCGACCAAAAGGAGCCATTCGCGCCAGCTCCTACTTTCACCTGCCCGACAAGGCGCCCAGGTCAGTCGTTCGGCGAGCGCGAGCAGGGCGAGGTAGACGAGCGGGAGCAGGGCGTAGACTCGCGCCTCCTGTGAGTACACGACGTAGAGCGCCGAGATCGCCGTGAGCAAAGCCGCTGTCAGACCGGTGCGCCGATCCAGGAACCTGCGCCCAAAGGCATATGTTGCGGGAATCAGCAGCACGCTGAACCACACGGAGAGAAACCGCGCGCTGAAGGCGCTGGCGCCGGCAACCGCCACCCACCATTTGAGCAGTAGGAAGTAGAGCGGCGGATTGACGTGGGCTGCCCGGTCGGCCAGGATGGTCGCCACGGGCGACGTGGCGAGGTGTAGGCTGATCGCCTCGTCCCACCAAAGGGACTGGGCGTCGATTCGCCAGAGCCGGAGGAGGAACCCGGCCAGGCACGCCGTGACACAGACCCACGCACCTGCCAGCAGACGGCGGCGTGTTGATTCGCCCCACGCGCGGTCTGGTGACGGACCCTGCGCGCCTGAGCCTGACTTGACAGCGCCAGGCGAGCCCGGAGGTGCGTTCATGGTGGCGCGTCGTCGAGGGTCAAGATGGCAATCGTCACGCCATCATCACCATCCGGCGTAGTCAGGCGACCAAGCTCGATGGTATACATCCCGGCCCGTAAGTGATAGTCGCCAGGCGGGGCCGATTCCGGTAGCGCCAGTACTCGCGGATCGAGCACGATCTCGCCCTCGGCCCATCCTGTCGTGGGGCGCGTCCAGTTTGCCGGCTCGCCGTCAAGCTGTGCGACCA
>JAUVSX010000122.1 GCA_030596915.1 Chloroflexota bacterium
CCCGAACGCGTTGTCGCGATGCAGCGCTCCCCAGCCGAGGGAGTATAGAACGCTGACAATGCTTGTCAACCCACCTCGGCGCGGTATACTGGGATCCAGCCCCTGCGAGGTGTTTGAGATCAGTTCCACAGGGACGAGCCTGGGCACCCAGCTCAGACGCGGAGGTGCAACATGGTGTCCGTACCAACTTCCAGTGCCTGGCCTCTCGAACAACTGATCAAGTCACAGCGCTCACAGTCCGCCCTGGTCGAGCGCGCGCTGCAGCGTCTACTGGCCGACGATGAGGAACTGCTGCGAACGATAGTCGTCGGCGCCTACCGGGACGAAGGGGTCAGTCTGGCGAGAGCTGCATCTCTGCTTGGGTTGCATCCCCTTGAGCTGCGCGAGGACCTCATCGAAAAGGGGATTCCACTCCGCCTAGGGCTGGCCGATCTGGCAGATGCACGTGCGGAGATCGAGGCAGTCAGGGCCTGGAAACAGAAGCACGACGCTCGCTGGTGCCAGCGCTGGTAGCTCTGTGACGACGTAGGGCTCGTCCCCTCGCGTGGGCGAGCACACTGGCAAAGATGACACACTGCATATGACCCGCGTGACTCCGCTGCGCAAGCAGTACCTGCAGATAAAGGCCCAGCACCCGGACGCCATCCTCTTCTTCCGGCTGGGAGATTTCTACGAGACGTTCGATGAGGACGCCGAGATCGCCGCGCGCGAGCTCGACATTGTCCTGACCTCGCGTCCGGTCGCCAAGAACCAGCGCATCCCGATGGCCGGCGTTCCCCATCACGCCGTCGAGGGGTACATCGCGCGGCTGATCGAGAAGGGCTACCGGGTCGCGATAGCCGACCAGGTGGGCGAAACCACCGGCAGGAAGCTGGTCGACCGCGCGGTGACGCGAGTCGTGACCCCCGGCACGGTTGTCGAGCCGGCCTTGCTGGATGACAAGCGGCCCAATTACCTTGCCGCCGTCGCGATTGAGGACGGAAGGGCGGGGTTGGCGTACGCGGACATCACGACGGGTGAGTTCGCCACAACGCAGTTGGACCCTGGGGAAGTCGAGCAGGAGTTGGCGCGCCTTCAGCCGAGAGAGTGCCTGATCCGTGCGGAGCCCGAGGACTCGGCGCCCGATACACTGAACCTGAAGCTCGATGCTCTGCCATCGCCCGTTCATCTCACGCCCTTGCCAGCCTACCGATTCGAACTGGGGGCGACCCGGCAGTTGCTGTTGGATCACTTTGGCGTGGCGACGCTAGACGGGTTCGGCTGTTCGGGCAAGCCCCTTGCCCTCCCGGCGGCGGGCGCGCTCATCTATTACCTGCGCGAGACCCAGAAAGGCGCGCTGCCGCAGATTGTGTCGCTGCACACCTACGCGCCCTCGCGCTTCATGGTGATCGACGCTCCGACGCGCCGCAATCTGGAGCTGACCGAGACGATCCGTGAACGAAGCACGCGGGGATCGCTCCTGGGCGAGATGGACCTTACTCTGACGCCGATGGGCGGGAGACTCCTCAGGAATCGCCTGGCCCAGCCGCTGCTTGACGGGACTGAGCTCGAATCGCGACTCGACGAGGTGGCGGCATTCTTCGACGCGACAATCCTGCGTGGGCGCGCACGCGAGGCGCTCAAGAACGCGCCCGACCTGGAACGGCTGGCGAACCGGGTTGTGGGGAACATCGCCGGACCGAGGGATCTCGTAGGTATACGCTCAGTTCTCGAGTCTGTTCCTGAACTCATCGAGTTGCTGGCGGACCCTGGCGCAACGCAGGCGGAGGAAGATGCGCCGTCGACTCGCCTCAGTGACATTGCCTCCTCTCTCGATCCCTGCCAGAGCACAGCTTCCCTCATCGGTTTGGCCATCGCGGACAACCCTCCCGCAACCATTGGGGCGGGCGGGAGCATTCGGCGCGGCTTCTCGGCGGAGCTCGACGGGATCGTGGCAGCGGCCCGCGATGCCAAGGCGTGGATCGCCAACCTGGAGAAGCTGGAGCGCGAGCGAACGGGTGTGAGGAGTCTTAAGGTCGGTTTCAACAAAGTCTTCGGATACTACATTGAGGTGACCAAGACCAACCTGGCAAGTGTTCCGGATGACTACATACGGAAGCAAACGTTGGTCAACGCTGAGCGGTTCATCACCCCGGAGCTCAAGGAGTACGAGGCGCTCGTGCTGAATGCCGAGGGACGGCAGGCCGATGTCGAGGCGCGGCTGTTCAGGGAGATTTGCCAGCAGGTATCTGCTCGGGCGGCGGCTCTGCTCAGTACGTCGCGGGCGCTCGCGCGCCTGGATGTGGCGTCTGCACTGGCCGAGGTCGCGGTGCGCAACCGCTACGTGCGCCCGGAGCTGATGGACGAGGACGTGATCGAGATTGTGGGGGGGCGCCACCCAGTTGTTGAGCGCGCCTTGCAGGGCGAGCCGTTCACCCCCAATGACCTGAACCTCAACGGCGACCAACGCATCCTGATCATCACCGGTCCGAATATGGCCGGCAAGTCCGTCTATTTGCGACAGAACGCGATCATCGTGCTGATGGCGCAGATGGGCAGCTTCGTGCCCGCCGAGCGGGTACGCATCGGCATCGTCGACCGCATCTTCACACGCATCGGCGCGCAGGATGAAGTGGCCGCAGGCCGGTCTACCTTTATGGTCGAGATGGTGGAGACTGCCAACATCCTGCACCACGCGACCCCCCGCAGTCTGCTCATCCTTGACGAGATCGGACGAGGCACCAGCACCTACGACGGTCTGTCCATCGCCTGGGCCGTCGTCGAGTACCTGCACAACCATCCGGAGCGGCGGGCCAGGACGCTCTTCGCGACCCACTATCACGAGCTGATCGAGATTGCTCAGCGGCTCCCGGCAGTTGGCAACTTCAGCCTGGCTGTGGTGGAGGAGGGAGATCACGTTGTCTTCCTGCACAAGGTCGTGCCGGGTGGCGCTGATCGCTCCTATGGGATTCACGTGGCCCAGCTCGCGGGCGTACCGCGACCGGTCATTCACCGGGCTGAGGAGCTGCTGGCGCAGTTGGAGAGCGGGGAACTCCGCCCGGGCACCCCGGCACCCAAGCCCCGTCAGATGCTGCTCTTCGCCGACGAGCATCCCGTGGTTGGCGAACTGCGAGAACTGGACGTGTCACAGATGACGCCGCTGGAGGCGATCAACACGTTGTACGAGCTGCAGCGCCAGGTGAAGCGGGACGGCTAGTGCCCTCGTGCACGAGCTTTCAAGGGACGACGGTCGTCGCCGTCGCGTGGAGGCGAGGCCGGACTGTCGTCTACCTCGGGCCTGTGACTACCACGTACAATGCTCACAAGGGACGACGGGCGTCGAAGCGACGGGCGTCCCGTCTCTGGCAAGACGCGGCGGACTGGCGTGCGGCAAAAGCAAGGGGAAGGGGGCGGCGGACTGGGGTCTGGCCAGAGCAAGGGGAGGGGGTGGCCGGACTTTCGTCCGGCCCAAGCGATGGGAGGGGGCGGAGTGTCGTCTGACTGCAGCACGGTGTAGGATCATATGAACTCACGCGAGCGCGTTGAGCTTGCCCTGAGTCACAGGGAACCGGATCGCGTGCCCCTCGACCTGGGCGGCAGTAGCGTGACCGGTATGCACGTCAGCACCGTCTACCGGCTGCGGCAGGCGCTGGGCCTCGACACACCGCGTACCCCAGTCAGAGTCACCCGGCCCTACCTGATGCTGGGCGAGATCAAGCTTGACCTGGTCGCGGCTCTAGGGATCGACGTGCTGCCCCTGACGATCGGTTCTAACATGTTCGGGCTCAAGACTGACAGCCTGAAGCCCTGGACCACGTTCGACGGCACGCCTGTTCTCGTGCCGGAGGCCTTCAACACCGATCCAGAGCCGAACGGCGACCTCTTGCAGTATCCCCAGGGGGACCGATCTGCCCCGCCCAGCGGACGCATGCCCAAGGGAGGCTGGTACTTCGATGCGATCATCCGCCAGCCTCCCATTGACGAGGATAGCCTGGATGTCGAGGAGAACCTGGAGGAGTTCGGTCTGATCACCGACGACCAGGTCAGCTATCTCGGGGCAGAGGCTGAGCGTCTGCACACGGAGACGGACAAGGCGATCCTCGGCAAGTTCAGCGGCACTGGCTTCGGTGACATCGCGGCCGTGCCGGCTCCTTGGCTCAAGCACCCCAAGGGCATCCGTGACGTGGAGGAGTGGTACGTAAGCATCGCCTCGCGCCCGGGCTACATCTATGAGGTGTTCGACCGCCAGTGCGAAATTGCGGTGGCCAACCTGGAGCGTATCTTCCAGGCGGTTGGGGATCGCGTGACGGCCGTTTACCTGACCGGCACCGACTTCGGGATGCAGACGGGTCCGTTCGTGTCGCCAAAGACCTACCGGCAGCTCTACCAGCCCTTCCACCGTCGCCTCAATGACTGGATACACGACCATACTTCCTGGAAGACCTTCATCCATTCGTGTGGGTCCATCGTGGCCCTGCTCGACGACTTCATCGAGGCGGGCTTTGACATCGTCAATCCGGTACAGTGCTCGGCGGCAGATATGGATCCTCGGGAGCTCGAGCGGCGCTTCGGGGATCGGGTCATCTTCTGGGGTGGGGGCGTCGATACGCAGCGCACCTTGCCCTTTGGCACGCCAGATCAGGTTCGCGCGGAGGTGCGCGATCGCATCAGGGCTTTCGGACCAGGTGGTGGGTTCGTGTTCAACCCGATCCACAACGTCCAGCCCCAGACACCGGTAGAAAACCTGCAGGCGATGTTTCAGGCCTTGCAGGAGTATGGCCGCTACCCTTTCTAGGCGGCCACCAAGACGAGTGCAGAGGGAGGATCGAGATGAACTCACGGGAGCGCGTGGGTCTGGCGCTGAATCACGAGGAGCCGGATCGCATTCCCCTTGATCTAGGTGGCAGCGTCGTGACTGGGATGCACGTAAGCACCGTGTACCGCCTGCGCCAGACGCTGCGTCTCGACGAACACGGGACGCCGGTCAAGGTAATCGAGCCCTACCAGATGCTAGGAGAGATCAAGTACGATCTGGTCGAGGCGCTTGGCATCGACGTCGTGCCGCTCGTTGGTACGAGCACCCTGTTTGGGTACAAGAATGAGGGCTGGAAACCGTGGACCGCCCTTGAGGGCACGTCGATGCTTGTGCCGGAGGGCTTCAACACCGATCCAGAGCCCAACGGCGACATCCTGATGTACCCCGAGGGAGACAAGTCTGCGCCGCCGAGCGGGCGCATGCCGGCGGGGGGATGGTATTTCGATACCATCATTCGCCAGCCCCCCATTGACGATCAGAACCTGAACGTCGAGGACAACCTGGAGGAGTTTACCCCGCTCTCAGAGGATGAGCTGGCTCACTTCGAGGCCGCGGCCGAGCGGCTGTACACCGCGACCGACCGGGCCGTCGTGGCCGACTTCGGCGGGAGCGGCTTCGGCCGTCTCGCGCTCGTCCCAGCTCCGTTTCTCAAGTATCCGAAGGGCATCCGCGACGTTGCGGAGTGGTACATGAGCACCGTTAGCCGGCGGGACTACGTCTATGAGGTCTTTGAGCGCCAGTGTGAGATCGCGCTCGCAAACCTGGCGAAGGTCTATCAGGCGGTCGGGGACCGGGTGGCGGTGGTCTTCGTCAGCGGCACCGACTTCGGCATGCAGACCGGTTCCTTCATCTCCCCCAAGACCTATCGGGAGCTATTCATGCCGTTCCACAAGCAGGTCAACGGCTGGGTCCACAAACACACGCCGTGGAAGACCTTCATCCACACCTGCGGCTCGGTCTGGAACCTCGTTGAGAGCTTCATCGAAGCGGGCTTCGACATCATGAACCCGGTACAGTGCTCGGCGGCGCGCATGGACCCGCTCACGCTGAAGGAGACGTTCGGCGACCAGATCACCTTCTGGGGGGGCGCCGTTGATACCCAGCGCACGTTGCCATTCGGCACGCCGGACGAGGTTCGGCGCGAGGTTCAGGACCGCATCCAGGCGTTTGGGCCTGGCGGCGGGTTTGTCTTCAACACGATCCACAACGTCCAGCCACGGACACCAATCGAGAACCTGCTCGTGATGGTCGAAACGCTGCGGGAGTGCGGCACCTACCCGCTAGCGTGAGCTTCCGTTTGAGCTGAGAAGTTCGCCGGACAGGCCACACCCCACAGCGCTAGCGCGGCCTCCGGAAGACGGAGGCCGCGGGTCGCCCTTGCAGCGTCTAGAGCACCTTGGCGATAAGCCAGGCGGCGAGCAGGAGAATCAGGCCGACGGGCAGGACGAGCAGTCCGATCCCAAACACGGGGGTCAGGGCCACGCCAAGCATCGACAGGACACAACCGGCGACCCCCAGTACGACAATGAGCACGATCGCAATCAGCACGAACGGCAGCTTGACCAGCCAGATCAGGAAGTTCTTCATTATTCTCACCTCATCTTGATATACGCTGCACGGCCCTGGGAGTTGCGCGCCCCGCTGATCCCACCTGGCCCGGTCTCAACGCGGTGTGCCGTGCTGCTGCTCTGAACGCCCGCACGCCGAGCCCGTGGTCGCGGCGCGGGCAGGACACCCGGGGATGAGGCGCGAGAGCCCAGGGAGGCAGTCCCGTGGCGAGTATGACCAAGCGCGAACGCGTGATGCGGACAATTCGGTTCGATGAGACCGACCGGGTTCCGCTCTACGACCTGCTGCAGAACGATGATGTCATCGAGCACTACTCGGGCCGTAGGCCCAAGCCGGGCAGTGGCGATTGGGCGCAGTCCTACGCGATCGGTCGCACGCTCGACATGGTGCGCGGCATCGGCGGGCCGCATGAGCCTCAGACGAGCCGGCGAGAGGATGGCCTGGTCATCCGCCGGGAGAATTGGACGAGTTGGGTTGTCGAGAGGCCGTGGCACGATATGGCCGGTCTTATCGAGTGGATCAAGGGGGAGATCGAGCGGCTGCGGGCGCTGCGGTACGACCAGGCGTACCGGGAGCGCATCCACCGTTTCGTCCGCGACCACTTGGCCATCTTCGCCTCAGCCGACCCGACCGGTCGCGATGACCCGACGGTCCTCATTCTGGAGAGCCTGCCTGGTCTCACAGAGATGTATGGGCGGGCGATGAACCTGGAGTGGTTCGCGTATCTGATGGCTGACCACGCTGAGCTGCTGGAAGAGTGGTTGGAGGAATCGCTGCTGGCCGAGCTGCGACGTGTCGCGGCCATCGCGGATCCGGAGCTGATACCCATCGTACTGACAGCGGACGACATCGCTTACAAGAACGGCCCGATCTTCTCCCCCGTGTGGCTGAGACGCTGCTTCTTCCCGCGCCTCAAGCGCCTGAACGACGCCTGGCACGAGCGGGACACGGTCTGCCTGTTCCATTCGGACGGGAACCTCAATTCGGTGCTGGACGATCTTGTGGCGGCGGGCATCGACGGCCTCAACCCGTTGGAAGTGTTGGCCGGTATGACAATCAAGGGCGTGCGCGATCGTTACCCGGACCTGTTCTTGGCGGGGGGCATCGACGTGAGCCAGTTGTTGTCCCTCGGCACGCCTGAGGAGGTCCGGGTAGCGTGCCGCCAGGCCATTGCCGACTCCGGTGGCAGGGGATACTTCCTGGGTTCCACGACGGAGATACACTGGGGCGCGCGCCTGGAGAACGTGGTCGCGATGTTCGAAATCGCGTGGGAGAGTGGAGCGCAGCAGTAGAGAGAGGTGCTCCCGCGGCCCAGTAGCAATGATGGGTGGATGATGGGCAGATCCAAGACTTGCCTCCCGTTCGATAGCGAAGTAGAATGCGCGCTACGTCGGAGGGTGGTCGGGGCGTGATCCACTTAGTGTCGCTCGAGCGGCTTTGGCGCGCCGCCTTCCGCCGCACTGCGTGAACCATAAGGAGAAGCGTTTGCCACACCCGCTCGTCATCCAATTGCGCTTCGCGCGCAGCGAGTTCGTGCGCTGTCTCTCGGGCGTCTCGGAAGCGGACGGCGTCCGGCGCCTCGAACCGATGAACTGCATCAGTTGGAATGTGGGGCATCTGGCGCACCAGGAGCAGAGGTACTGGGTGCTCCTGGCCCAGGGTAGGGTGCTCTACCCGGAGCTGGCCAAGCTCGTCGGATGGGGCTGTCCTGCGACGACGCCGTCGCTCGCGCAGATGTGGGAGACGTGGCGGGCGATCACGG
>JAUVSX010000058.1 GCA_030596915.1 Chloroflexota bacterium
GTGGATCACTGGTCGGCCGACTGCGAAATCCTGCTCTGCTGTGTCGACAAGCGCAGGACGGCCCGCTGCAATGAGTGCAGCGACCTCGTCTGCCCCAAGCTCGAGGAATGGAAGAGCAGGTCTCCCAGGTTCTACGACGCGGTGGCCAGGCTCAGGCGTATGACCACAAGAGGCGCGAATACGAGCGCGATCCGGGTCGTCGGAGCATCCTCACCATCTGCCTAGTCGGCGTCCCCTGTGGGCGCCGCGGGCGCCCACTGACCGTAGCAGTTGCCTCCCACCCCCAACAGCGACCCGGATGTAGCGCCGTCCGGCGTCGCCAGGTACAGCACCAGGTCCTCCGGAAGCGCGTGGCAGAACAGAATGAGCTGCGAATCCGGCGACCAGGACACGGCGAAGTCGTGTCCCATAGGCTGACCAATCCGAACCGACTTTCCTCCGTCGGCAGGAACAGCATGTATGTCGCCGTCGTCCGGCGGCCCGAATTGGTAGGCGATCAGCCGGCCGTCAGGTGACCACGCTGGAGTATCCAGCCCGGCGGCGATGAGGCCTGGTAGCTCCTGCAACAGGCGCTCACCGCTTCCATCCACATTCGCTACCCACAGTCCGCCAGGACCTCCCTCCTCGGGATTTGCGAAGCTCCAGCGGTAGAACGCGATCTGCGAGCCATCCGGCGACCAGGCAGGCAGCACGTCCTCCCATGGACTATTCGTCAGGCTCCTCGCGTTGCCACCGTCGGGCGTCATGAGCCAGATGTTGTCCAGCGTCGGGCCGTCGCCGGTACTTCGGTCAGACACGAAGGCGATCGCCGTACCGTCAGGTGACCAGACAGGATCGCTGTCCCAGGAGGGCGACTCCGGCGTCAAGTTCACGATCTCGCCGGAACCAATGTCTATGCGATACACGTCTTGCTCGGAGCCGTCGGGCTGCGGTGCGTGGAAAACCAGGAACTGGCCGTCAGGAGACCATCTGAAGTCCTCGACGCCCTTGACCCCCCCACTCGTGATAGGGCGAGACGCGCCATCGGCCAGAATGTCGACGATCCAGAAATCGACAGCCTCTGCCTGGGGCTCGTAGTAGAGGTAAGCGATGTACTCGAGATTGGGTGACCACCGAGGGAGAAAGGCTGCGCCAGCGGTCTCCGTGAGACCCCACACCGCGGGATTGTCGGGTGAGAGAAGCACACCGTGTATCTCCGGTCCTGTGTCCGTCATCTGCGTGTAGGCGATCACGTTGGTGAAGTCGGTTGCCTGCAACTGCTCGTGGCCGACCCACAAAGTTGGCGCGGCGCGAGCTGTCGGCGTCGGAGGAGGCGCCGGTGACGTCGCCGGAACAATCGTTGGCGGCACTTCCGCAGTGCCACGGCAGCCGCCGAGCATGAGTGCGACAAGAGCAAGTGCTGCGACCCGAATTGCCAACTGTGGTTTGTTCACCCAAGTAGCATACCACGGGTTCGAAAGACCGCCAGCACCTGCAAAGCAACCCGCCGGAGGCCCCCTCAGTGGATTGTGCAGCGTCCCGAAGGGTCACGCCAATCCGACGACTCCCAATGCTCTCGGGTAATCAGCGCCGTGGATGCTGTGCCCCGATGGGCCATACCTCGGGCCGCCCGGGTGCCTCCCGGCATAACATCACATCCGGCCAATGGGGCCGCCCGTGACCAGGGATGACGAGGGGTCGCGAGCCGGGACGCTGTACCGGCTGAGTTCTGACCTGTGGGCCACCCTCGAGTCCCGGGCCATCGATGCCTGGCGCGCTGAGTACCTTCACCAAGATCCTTTGCTCATCTTCCTGTGAGGTCCGTGCCACTAACCAGCTCCTGCACCCAATAGGGTCACTTCTCCGGACAGGCCTCGCTGCCCTTCGACTGTCTGCGCCGTTTCGCCCGTGACCCACTCAGGAGAGTACTCGATGACGATCCATAGGCTCTGGCCAACCTCTACGCCGTGGACCACGGTGAAGTCCACTTCACTCGTCACGAGTTCGAGAGGGGAGAGGCTCCGCGCCGTCGCCTCTCCCTGAGCCCCATATGCGATCATCTCGTGAATCTGGACTTCCGCGGGCAGGCGCACGACAACGTGCGCACGGTGGGTGGCATATCCTCCTTCCGATGAGATCGCGGGCCACGCAAGACGGTGAACACCGACCGGATCCCCCTGGACACCCTCCGGCACGACGTATCGGACTGTGAATGTGCGCTGCGAGTTTGCGCTCGCCGAGTAGTACCAGTTGATCGTGGCGCGCAACCCGACCGTAAGGACTTTGTACGTTCCCTCCTCCCCTCCCTCCGACTCTATGTACTGCCGGTCACCCTCCCAGACTTCGACATCTCTGAGTCCGTCTCCGTGGGACAGCGTCAGCGTGCGGTACTCTACCCGCCCCTGATCGCGTCCAAATTCGAGCGTCTGCCGCTCCTGGACCGCCAAGTCGCCATTCTCGCGCACCTCAATCTCCACATCGTGCTCAGTACAGGTCGCCAAGTAAGTTGCATCCCGGCTCACCTGATCTGGCTCATCGGGCCGCACAATCTCCAGAAGCGTCAGCTCATACTCGGCCGGTCGTCCCATAGCCTCGCGTACCCGCAACGTGACACGCCCGTCTTCCGCGGGTACCCAATAGAGGGTCGTGGGCTGGCCGGTGGTGAAAAGATCTCCCGCCAGGGCGACGCTCGCCCCCGCCGGGCCGACGATCTGAAGCCAGAGATTGGCCTCACCAGCGCCGTGCCCCGTTGGTCGCACAAGCGCGATTACTGGACGCCCCGCGACTCCCTCCACTGGATACTCGTGGACGGGCGACGCATCCAGAACGCCCTGGTAGACGGCACTGATTGCTGGCCCATCGTGGCGCAGATCGAGAATCTCCAGGAAATAAGGCCTCTCCACCGGCTCGTGTGCACCGCCTCCTACGCTAGCGATGTAGGACCCGGGCTCCTCGACAACGAAACGTAGCACGTCCGGAGCCAGAAGGCCAAATGGCCGACTGTGGATCCAACCGCCGTCGGGATGGGGCGCAATTCCCCCACTACCGGCGCTGCCGCAGCGAAAGAGCGCAGCCAACCGCCTATCAGGCCCGTAGAGGCGCACAACCGGCGTCGACTCGCCGCTGCCAGCCGCCGTAAGGTGGCAGACAATGAGTACGGGCGTGTCGACTGGTGCGGAGAAGCGATAGTACTGATACACACGGGGTGTCCAGATTCCTCCACCGATCTCGCCCAGCCCGAGTGGCGACGGCTCCGCCTCCGCGGCGAGCCGAGGGAAGCCAACGTGCACCGAGTCCGCTATGGCTGCCGTCACCGCACCATGTGCCCGCTCGTCTCGCTGAAAGCTCAGGACGACTGCCACGGCGCCATCGTTTCGGATAGCCGTGACAGCCCCGGAGACGGGATCGCCCCCGAGAGTGCCGACTACTTCTGCAGTTGACACGTGCCCACGGCGGTCCGATTGAGACACGACATCACCAACGTTGCTGATGTCGTCGAGAACCCGTGACAGGAAGGATATCCCGACGGGCACGAGAGAGCCCGTGTCAGTTGTTGGCTCACCAGCCATCATCAATGTCTCATGCGGATAGACGAGCAGCAGTGCCACGGGGGCTTGCTCGCCGGCGCTGCCCGGCCCCACCGCCAGCACTCCGCACGTCTCGATCTGGTCATCCACTATCCAGTCCCGCGGGTAGCATAGACTCACGCCTGCTGCCTCGTTGAAGTAGTCGAGGAAGCCCTCTGCCGCGCCTGTGCACGCCCGTGGCGACCCCGCCACCTCTGGCTCCTCACTACTCAGGGTCTGTCCTATGTCGGAGCCCACGAACGATGCCTCTACCTCTATGGTCCCACCCTCGGCGTCCACTGGAGCCAACGTGCCGCGAAGCGCGCCTCCTCTCAGTAGTCCATCACCCACCCCGATCCAGTAGTCGACGTTGAGGATGCCTGTCATTCCTGCGTAGGCTGACAGAAGCTCCTCCGATGCCACCACACCGGTGATGTGGAATACGGACTCCCCGCCCAGCGTTTCCTCGCCGGCGATCTCCAGATTCCGCAGGCGCGCCGGTTCGAGCCGCGCGAACTGGTCGGGGAAGAACGGCGATATCGGCTCCTGGCTGATTTCCCACTGGCCGGTCTCCGTGTTTCGCACGTATCCGACCTCGCCGATGAACACGGCGTCGATCTGTGTCGCGTGTCCGGTAGACGTGACCGACACAGTCACCCTCATACGATCGGGCGCCTCGAAGTCACCCTCCGTGGCAAGCAATAGCTTGTACGGTGCGTACGGTGGCTTCGAGAACACGATCATGTCCATTTCGAAGCGGTATGACCCTGCTGCTACCAGTGAGGCGACGCCGGCCTCGACGATGTCTCGGGGGGAAGGCACAGGCGCAAGCGTAGGCATACGGGTCGCCGCGGGTAAGGCAGTAGATCTCGGCGGCACTGTGCTGGCGACGGGGCTGGCAGCGGGCGCACCACTTGGGCTACACCCAAGGCCCGTAGCAACGAGAACCAGCAATATCAGGGCACTCGCAAGCCTGGCGCGAGATGACATGATCCACCTCCCTAAGCCGTCTGGATCTGAAGCCGCCTGATTGGTCGAGTTCCTTCAGAGTGTACGCGCACTACACTCTTGGGGCAACCGCCAGGCGCCCTCGCCTGCCCAGGGGAAACGACCTGCGGCGCCGAGGATGCGCCGAGCTGCCGGCGTCAGGAGGAGCCTGGAGGCGTACCGCTGCCCGACGGCGCGACGCTAGCGCCACCAGCCGGGACCGGCGCGGCGTGTGGCCCGATCAGGACGTAGTCTGCACACACCAGCCCCCTGCGTGTCGACCAGTCCGCCCTAGCCACCAGCGAGCTGACGGACCTGGCCGACGATCCACGTAGTGCTGGCCGAGTTCGGAGCCCGAGCTCAAGTCTGAGCTTGAAGCTCTCAGGGTGCACGCGAGTCGCGCAGCGATCTGCCCCCGCACCACCGATCCGTCGAGCGAATAGCCATCCAACACACCGCTCTACAGGAACCCACCGCCAGGCTGCTGCCGGCGCCATTCGTGTCGACGCCTGTGCTGCTAACCACGACCCGCTCAAGCCGTCGTCCTGGCCTCGCGGGCCACCCCCCCCCTCACTCGTGCACGTTGACCAGCGTACCGATTTCTGCCCAATTGAAGAGCCACTCATCGGCCCCATTGGGAAGGTTCACACACCCGTGGCTCATCGGGTACCCGAAGTTGCCGTGCCACCACACACCGTGGAACCCATAGCCCTGATAGAAGTACATCACGTACGGCACGTCCTCCAGATAGTAGTCTGGACCAGACATGTCGTCGTACCTGAGCTTGATCCAGATCCGAAACTGTCCGGTGGGCGTCGGAGTGTTGGGCAGGCCCGTCGAGACCAGCGTCTGGTAGATCGGGCTGCCGCGCTCGTAGACCGTCACCCGCTGGTCGGTCAGATCGATGTCGATCCATCGGGCCTCCGAGATCTCTGACGGGCGCGCGGGCGACGGGATCACATCAGGGTTAGGAGAGACCGCCCCCTTCGGCGCATCGACCTCTGGCACCGTCTCGACGTTGTATGCGGTCGCGAACTCGCCTGAGACCCAGGCCTGCTCACCCGTGTGGTCGATCTGCCACCAGCCCCCGTGCCGGGCCAAAACCGTCACGTGCGCGCCGGGATCCAGCGACCCCATCCTCAGATACCCCGTACCCGGACCCGCGCGGACGTTGAGCTTGCTGGGTCCGACGACGAGGACGGGGCCGACCTCGGGCGGCGGTGTTGACCTGGGCACTTTCGTTGGCTCGACCTCAGGCACGCCCTCAGTGTTCCGGGCCACCACGACCTGGTTGGCGACCCATCCCGGCTGACCCCCATATTCGATTTGCCACCAATCCCGGAAGCGGCCCAGCACGTGGGCCTCGTCGCCGGCGTCGAGGAAGCCTACGATCTCGTGAAGCGTGCCGGGCCCACCGCGCACGTTCCCGCCAGCGCCGCGTCCCGTGACGAACGCGTCGGAAGGCGCGACGACCTCGGGCGTCGGACTCGCCGGTTCCGCAGTCGGGACAACGCTGGATTGTGGCAGCGGCGACGCCGGCTCGAACACGACGAGTGACTCGAGTATCTCATTAGCCTCAGCCTGCAATCGAGGCTGGATCCCGCCCGCGTCTTGGGCTGCCGAATAGTCCTGCAGGTAGGCCAAGAAAGCGCGTCCGTCAGCGTGCACCCTCTCAAGGGTGTTGTAGACGACGGCCGTGACACCACCCTCACCCTCAAGCACGCCTCGGCGTATCCCAGCACCCAGGACAACAACCGTTCCCGCGTCACGAACGCGCGCCAGCTCGGACCCCAGCGTGCAGCAGACGTTGACCTCCTCCGCCACCTCACCGTACCCCAGAACCAGCCGGATCATGCCGTGCGTGAGCGCCACGAAGCTACGCCCCTCGCTGAGCACCCAGTCGGGCGGATGCCGCAGGGCGAAACCGTAGTCGGCCCTCGTGAAGGTGCTCCAGCCCGGGTGGGTATCCTCGGCCGCCGGAACAGTGTCGATTGCCACGATCGATGCCACCATGCGATCCGCCTCATCCTGCACCGCTTCCGGAAGGTCCACGGCCGCATAGTCGCAATCGAGATCGAACGTGCCAAGGCACTCGTCAGCAGCCACGCTGCGCACGTGCACGCCGAGAATCAGGTCCCCCACCCGCGCTGGCATACGCTCCACGCGGTATGCCACTCGCTTGACCTTGCCCTCAACCCGGAGTACGTCCCGAGTCACGTCAAGGCCGAGCATACGCACGGACCCCGCCTCTCGCCAGTTGCGCGCGGAGCCGTACCCCTGCATCACGGCGTGATCACCGGCCTGCTTGTGTTCAATCAGAAGCCGGAACATCTCCCAACGGACCCAGACGGCTCCCGGCCGGTCGCCAGTGGCGGGAACCTCGACGAGCGACCAGGATGCTGGATAGGCAAAGCTGAAGCCGTGGTCCAGGGTGGAGTAGCGTGCCCAGCCAGGTGGGGTGTCAATGGCGACGACGGGGGGCGTCACAGTCGGCGCGCGGGTCGGTGCCTCGCTCGTGGCAGTCGCGGCGGGCGGCGGTGTCAACGTGGGGCTGAGCCCCGGTGTGTTGGTGGCCTGCTGGCCACCGCTCAACAGGGTAGTGCCCAGCACGAGACCGGATATTGCGACCCGCAGCATGCTCACCAGTTGCGTTGCCTCGACACTTCGCCGCCCCATTGACCCCTGCTCCAAGAAACTCCCCACCAGAGGGAGCCGCGATGACTCACTACCATTCTACTGCCGATGGCAGATGGCGCCAACCGGGGGAATCCTCGACACAGGCCGTGCCTCCCCGGTCGAGAGGACAGGATCGCCCATCTCGAACGCTGCGTCGAGAACCTGCAGCAGTCAGCCGAGCGGTGGAGGAGTGCCTCGCTAAGATGCGGGAAGAGGAGGTGGCCCCTCTTACCGCAGTCGGGGAGGAGCGGCATCGCTCCTCCCCAACGTACGATATGCGCCAGAACTGCTCAGATGCAGGCAGACGGCGGACAACAGGTCTGCCCCTGACGTTCCCCGGGGACACGGGCGCACTAGGACCCTTCAGCCTCAGAGCAACATCCTGAAGCGTTCCCCTACCTCAGTCCTCTCGAGCCAGTCCCAGCGGCCACGCTCGTTCCTCCTGCCCAGCGAAGCGTGCGCGCGGCACCCGCAGCGAGGTTCGCGACGACGTGGGCATCTCGAGATTGCGCGCTTCAAGGTCGCCAGTACTTCGGGCGAGACCCGGTAGCCCCGATGATCGACGGACTCACTGTCCAGCCCGCCTCGTCGTGACTCCTCATACACGGCGATCCCCGAGAACCGACAACCTGAGCACTCGACAACCTGCAGCGTGATCTCGTCCGAGCGGGCGTCATAGGGCAGCTCAATGCTCTGTACGATGGACAGCGACATTGACCCACACTCAGGACACAGGAATGGCATGCGTCTGCCTCCACATTCGACCCGGCATGGCACAACACGCCAGGAGTGTCACGCAGCACGCCGTGGCGCCACGCACTCAGTCCAGAAGCCGCTTCTCTCCGCTCAGCGCCTGGATGGCTCCGATCGGCTGAGTGACCTCCAGCGTCCCCAGGTAGGTTCCCGCCGCGTCGCGCACAGGGTAGTAGCGGATCAGCACCTTGTCGTCCGCGAAGTCGATCCAGAACTCGGCCTTGTCGAGCGAGCCGTCTTTGAAGCCATCAACAATAGTCTGCACCCGGTGCAGGCTACCAGCCGGATGGCACTTCTGTACCTTCCTGCCGGCGACGGACCGAGTCCGGACGAATATCTTCTCCTTATCGAGCCGGTTGAAATAGGCGACAGAATCATCTGCGTCGACGAACGTGATCTCGAATGGCATCGTCTCCATGATGGCATCCAACTGCTCCATCGAAAGGTTGTAGATCAGGCTCTTCCGCACTTTCTCGCCTTGCTCCACCTCCTCGAGCATATCCGCGAAGTGCTGGTCGGCACTCTCGCCATAGGCGGACGTAGTGATCTCGTCGAACGCCGCCACCAGGTTGCGGTTGTCCTGTTCGGTGAACGCCCTCCGGCCCATCGGGTAGAGTATGTCATTCTCCTTCCAGATGTGCTCCGCCCGGATCGCCAGGTATTCCTGCCCCCGGCGCCTGAAGTCGGCGCGCACCCGCTCCAACGCTGTCGCCAACTCGGCGGCTTGGGCGTACATGCCGTGCAAGAGATCCCTCTCCGCCTGATGCTCGATCAGCATCACGCGAATGGGGCCACTCTGCGGAATCCCGTGCTCGACGAGCAGGGGAAACAGGAAATCCTCCTCCTTCTTGTTGTGGATCTTGTCCCAGAACTCGAGCAAGAAATCGATGGCCCGCTGGAGCGCCACCGGGTCGTGTGTCGATGTGCCCACCTCCGCGAGTTGGCGCCCCAGTACGTCCATCGCCCGCTCGATCATCTCGTGTTCGCCGATCAGAATGGTGTCCCATCTTCTTTCCGGCATCGTACCCTCCTCGTCAGTTGGTTTGGTGTTCCTTGAGCGCGTCCTGCAGTGGCCCGGGTGCGGCGGCAGACGGAGTCACCGCCGAAGCAGATGCTTGCGACCGTCGCGGCCCGCCGAACCTGCACCATCAGTTCGCGTGCCGTCCAAGTATGCCAGCAGTTGCGGAGTCGCGCCAGCCGCGTCCCGCTACCGGGCCCGAACTGGCGCACGTGCCAGGCTATCGGGCGCAGTACGCCGGAAGGCGTGATGCGGCTTGGTGCACCACGCCTTGGATCGAGATCGAGTGCTCGCCCGCCAGGCACCGACGGGCGAAGGAGGATGTGCGACTGCCGCTGAAGCCTTGCCGGCTTAGGACAGTCGCGGAGCTGTCCAGTCTTGCCGGCCGTCTCTCTCGGGCAGCTCTAGACGGGAAGACCGCGAAGCGCCTCTGCCGCCAGGTCGAGTGCCTCCATATGCAGATCGCGGCATGCCTCGATTGTCGGCTTCCAGACCGTCTGCAGAAATCCAAGCAGCCGCTGGGGGGCAATGTGCTCTCGGCAGAATTGCACAGTACTTGCGATGCTCTTCGCTGTCGTCCAGTTGCTGGCCGTCGGCACCTGATCGTAGGCATGTGCCTCTAGCCTGCGGTAGGCCTGCGCGGAAGCGATGTCCTCGCCGAAGTCGCCGCCATAGTACCAATTCGACTGCAACACGGACCTTGGCATCCGTTCGAAGAAGGACTCCGGGTGACACCATACGTAGTCCGACCAGACCCAGGGGCGCACGCCGTGCTTCTCGACCTCATCGACGAGCACGAACAGATCGTGCCACCAGAGGTTGTACTGCCGGATAACGACGTGCTCATAGGTGCGCTGGTGCTGGGCCGTCTCCTCGTCCATGCCAAGATGGAACAGTCGCGGTGTGTCGAAGAGCTCGATCACCTCGCAGATCAGATCCCGGCAGACCTGGTAGTACTCCGGCGACGAGACACGTCGCGCATATGGACCCATCCAGACGTCGTGGCACGCAGAGAAGTTGAGCTTGGGTATCGGGTCCAGACCCATCTCGCGGATCTTGGCCAGCTCGTCGCGCAGGTTGTCGGTCGTCCAGGCATTCTCGACCGCGATCTCAGGGTGGCTCTGATACTGCACGCCGTCGCCCAGGTCAATGACGACCGTATTCAGGCCCTGCTCGACCATCTTCTCCAATATCGCCTGCCACATACTCTCGTCGAAGCGCAGATAGGGCCGCGCGGCAACGTACGGCAACCCCCATTCGGGCACGTCGCGGTCTGCCCAGAAGTTGAAGCTGAGGTGAACCAGGTACCCTTTGATCACGCCGTCCCTCCTATACCACAGCGCACCCTGCAGATGCCCGAGGACGCCACCACAACCGTTGCAGTTTCGCAGGCCGCGGACTGCGGCAGCCCAGCGCCCCACCGCTCCCGGCGCCAACCCGCCGCGCGCGACGACAGCCGAACGTGTGGGTTCCCCTGCTACGACCAGGGATAGACGATGTCGACCAGCTCCCCTCCCCGCGCTGCCGATTCGGCGGCGTAGATACCCGGAAGCGTCATCCGCAGCGCCTCGCGGACATTGATCGGCGATGGACCGCCACTGCGGACCGCGTCGAAGAACCTCTCAAGAAGCGCATAGTCGGCGCCGCCATGGCCGCGGGCCGCAGCCTCACCCTTGTGCTCGGGCCGGATCTCGTGGCTGGGCAGCTCCGTGAGAGCCTCTTCGCCATAGAACTCTGTCGAGTAGAACA
>JAUVSX010000486.1 GCA_030596915.1 Chloroflexota bacterium
AAGGGCGGCCGCCACAGGTGGCTTCAGCGAGCCAGGGACGTGTCGACGCTTGTACGCGCGCCGGTGCAACGGCCGCGACGCTACCCGGACGCCCACAGAGGCCTCCTCGTGCTCGATGAAGAGGCGCAGGTTGAGATCGGCCAGCCGGTCATCGGGCTCATACGTCCAGCCAGCTTGCGCCGTCACCGCCTCCCCCACGACGTCCTTGATCTCGCTGGCGCTCTAGTTCCGCCTACCCACGCCATTCGCGGTCACGGAAAACGTCGGTGGATCCCCGATCGGTCGGACTTCGGCGATCGTATCGCTAGCGGTCCCCAGGTCCAGCCGGGCAGCCAGACAACCGATGTTGGACAGCGCTTCCCGCCTATGCCCAATTCCTGTCCACGTCCCTAACGCGAGGAATACGTCGTCGACAGTGCGCATGCCAAGCATCGGCTCAAGCGACCCCAGGCACTCAGCCGTGACGCGGCGATACCCCACGTTGTCGACGCGCACCTCAGGCACCTCTGCCATCTCCTGCGCGCTAACGTGTTCCAGACCGCGCGTGGTGAGTGCGAAGACCGTGCGGCTGCTCATGCGCAAGCGCCGTCGCTAGGGCTACTGATTCTGCTGAACATACGCGTCCAGTGCCCCCAGCAGGCGCACCAGCGCACCGTTCCGCAACGACGGATTCGCCCAGTTGTGGAAGTCGTTGCACGCCGCGTCCACGCCAGCGTCGCCAAGCTTGATTACCTGCTCGTTCAGCCCTTCGTAGAGCGGGCCGCCATACGCATCGACGAACCCCAGGCGCTGCTGGTAGGGCCGGAAATCACCCGGCAAGCTGCCGATCGCCAAAGGGCTCCCTACGCCGCTCTCGATCGCATCTCGCAACTCAGTTAGTCGGGCGCGGACCTGAAGGTTCATCGCCAGATCGACCAGGAACCGCCTGGCGTCGCCGAAGAGCAGTCCCCGATAGGTCCCCGTGCGCTGCTCCTTCGCCGCCTCATCCACGAGGCGCGCTGCCGACGCGCGTTGAGCGTCAGGAGCATCCGTTTCCAGCAGCGTCCAGCTCTCAGCCACAACTCCCGCGCAGTCCGGCAGCAGCTCTCCTGCGAAGCGTTCCAGGTCAGCAGTTCCGATGCTCCCTCCTTGCGCCATATGCGCGAAGAGGTACGTGTGCGGGAGCTGCAGACAGTGGGTCTGAGCGTTGCCCATCCGCCCGCGCGGGAACTGGTCCGCCGAGTAGTCCGGGAAGTGATGGTTAATGAACCGGTCCATTCGCTCGGGATCCCAGTTGCTTAGAGGGAAGGCTGGCTCGCCCTCGATCAGCCCGTAGGGCAGTTGCAGCCGCTTCTCCTGCAGACCGAGCTGTTGCGTCGCGGTGAAGTGGTTGAGATGGTTGACGTAGAGGCCCCACGGCTCCGGTACCCGTTCCATCATCAGCTTCAGCGTCTCGATGAAAACCTCGAGATCGAAGCGAATCTCAGGGCGCGAATATGGATCATGCCAGGTGGCGGCCTCCTTCCAAAACCGGTTATAGTTCTCCCAGCCAACGTGCATCCAGTAGTAGAGTTCGATACTCGGGTTGAACTCCCGCACGGTGCTGATTTTCATCTCCATCAGATCGACGAACTGGTCGTTCGTCGAGTCGATGTACCCGCCAGGGTCGCTGTCAATGACCGTGATCGCGTCCGTCCGGTGCAGATACTCGAAAGCACCACGAAGGTGCTGGCGCACGATGTCCACTTGAGCCGGCTCGCCAGGGTTGAGTTTGGCCTCGCTCAAGAAGTACGGCCGGGACTCGAACTCATACCTTTCGGCCTCCGCATTGCCAATCACGTTGCTGTTGCAGCACATGATTGTCTTCATCCCGAATTCGTCGTGCGCCAGGTCGATGACCTGTCGCAACCGATCAAGAAACGCCCGGTCGCTCCGCGTGAATCGCAGCGGCATCGAGTCCAGCAACGGCCAGACCTGGACCGTGTCGTAGCCCAGGGCAGACAAGCCGCTGAGGTAATCATGCCAGTTCACGAGCGTCCAGGTGCGAGCCGCGTACGGATTGTCATAGCCCCAGTGCGTGTGCACGTAGAACGCTAGCATATCAGCATTCCTTTCGACTAGACCTGACGTCCCCCGCAACTGTACGCTGCCTGTCGTTCGATCGCGCCCACGAGCGTTGCCCCTGAGAAGCGGCAGCCCAAGCACAGTCTGCGGCGAGCCTCCAGGCTGGTGCCTAGTTGGGAAGCCCCCCTCGGGAGGTTCCCAACAGTCGCCCGGCCAACGATACGCTTTGCTCCACGTGGCGATCCAGCGAACCTACGCCGACGCGCGACGCCGAGGCCATTCGCCAGCCTTCATCATCTGTGCCCCATCGTACCTCACACCGCTGTGCACGCAACCAGATGCAACTTCAACTCTCTGACTCGTGCTACGCCGAGCACAGAGCACCTTGCGCGCCCGAGGCCCCTGTGGTACAACACCAGCGAAGGAGTTGCCTATGCCTGTCCGCGACACATTGCGCCGACCTCGTCGCCTGATCCTCGCGTGCCTTATCGCGGGTCCCATCTTCGCATGCCTAGCGGGTTGCGCGAACGTGACCCCCATCATCGAGCCTGCCACAATCACATTCGCCTTCCATGAGGCCGATTCGCGCTACTACGAGGGACTGCTAGGCGAGTTCAGGGACCGCTACCCTCACATCACGGTCGAGTTGAATCCGATGAGCTGGGACCAGTTCGGCAATGTGAGCCCTGACGACAGTGATGTACTGGCGGCCGATATGCGCGTTCTCAGCTACCTGTACGACCAGCGCGCGCTTCTGGGTCTCGACCCCTTCCTCGAGCAGGACAGCACCCTGGATGTGGACGACTTCTACCCCGGGACACTCGCGGTCCTCACGCGCGAGGGCCAAGTCTGGGCAATCCCTGCCGGAGTCGATGTGTACGTGATGTACCTCAACGAGGATCTGTTCGACCTGCACGGGACAGCCTACC
>JAUVSX010000261.1 GCA_030596915.1 Chloroflexota bacterium
ATGATCGAGGCAGGGTACCAGGATTTCGCCGATCGCTGGAACCCGATCCTGGACGTGTTCGACCAGGTGGGTGTCAGGTTCGCGCTGGAGGTGCACCCCAGCGAGATCGCCTATGACTACTGGACCGCCAAGCGGGCGCTCGAGGCGATCGACCATCGTGAGACGCTGGGCTTCAACTTCGACCCGAGCCACCTGTATTGGCAGATGGTAGACCCGGTCACGTTCGCGTACGATTTCGCGGACCGCATCTACCACATGCACGTCAAGGAGTCGGTGCTGGTGCTTGACGGGCGCAACGGCATACTGTCGTCCCACCTGCCCTTTGGTGACCATCGCCGAGGTTGGGACTTCGTGTCGCCTGGACGTGGGGGGGTTCCGTGGGAGCGGATATTCCGCGCGCTCAACGACATCGACTACGACGGCCCCTACTCGATCGAGTGGGAGGACAACGGGATGAACCGCGATCAGGGGGCGCCGGAGGCATTGGCGATGGTCCGTCGCCTATCTCTCACCCCATCGGGCGTTGCTTTCGACGATGCCTTTAGGTCACAAAGTTAGCCTTCAGATCACAGAGTTAGGAGGGAGATCATCATGAGCAAAGGCACTGGATTCACCACGATGGCGGGGGCTAAGGCCGAGGGAGAGGCGCCCCACATCGGCGTCGGCATGCTTGGCTACGCCTTCATGGGTAAGGCACACACCAATGCGTACAAGAAGCTTCCCTACATGATCTATCCCCCTCCGGCTGTCCCGCAGCTTGCGGCTATCTGCGGGCGAGACGAGGAGGCAGTGGCGGAGGCAGCGCGGCGATACGGCTACCAGGCCTACTACACCGATTGGCGTGAGATGCTGGAGGACGAGAACGTCCAGCTCTTCGACAACGGCGGCCCGAACTACATGCACGCCGAGCCTTGCATCGTCGCAGCACAGGCGGGTAAGGCGATCCTGTGCGAGAAGCCACTGGCTCGCACCGCGGAGGAATCGAAGGAGATGCTCGACGCCGTCACAAAGGCGGGCGTCAAGCACATGGTGGCCTACAACTACCGCTTCGTGCCGGCGGTCCGCCAGGCCCGCAACCTGATCGAGAGCGGCGCGTTAGGCCAGATCTACCACTTCCGCGCGGTTTATCTGCAGGAATGGATTATGCCCCACTACGAAACGGGTATGATCTGGCGCGTGCAGAAGGAGCTGGCCGGCAGCGGCGCACTCGGCGACCTGGGCGCACACATCATCGACCTGGGCCGGTTCCTCATCGGCGAGATCGAGAGTGTGAGCGCGATGACGCGCACGTTCGTCAAGGAGCGCCCGTGGGACGACGGGCGCACCGGGACCGTCGACGTGGACGACGCCTTCGTTGCGGCCGTCGCGTTTGAGAACGGGGCAATCGGCACGCTGGAGGCCAGCCGCTTCGCCGCCGGTCGAAAGAACGGCCAGCGGTTCGAGATCAACGGCGAGAAGGGAACCATCAGCTTCAGCCTCGAGCGCCTGAACGAGCTGGAGGTCTACTGGGTCGGCGAGGAACCCAAGGAGACCCGGGGCTTCCACAACGTGATGGTCAGCGAATCCTACCACCCGTGGTGGGAATACTGGTGGCCTCAGGGGCACATCATCGGCTGGGAGCACTCCTTCGTGCACGAGATCACCCACTTGCTTGACTGCATCGTCAACGACAAGGATGTGGCGCCATACGGTGCGACCTTCGAGGATGGCTACCGCGCCGCCGTCGTGTGCGACGCGATCCTCGAATCGGCCGAGAAGAAGAAGCAGGTAGACATCACCTATTAGTCGCGCGCAGCGCGTATGAGACACGTCGGCCATCAGCCCTCGGCCTGGGTCCGTAGAGGCCGGGAGCTGATGGCACCTTCTATCACAATACAATGACCATAGAACGCATCCTAGCTATCGACGTTGGCGCCGGCACGCAGGACATCCTGCTTTGGGAGGCCGGCCAGCCGATGGAGAATAACGTCAAGCTGATCCTACCAGCGTGGACGACCATCCTGGCCCGGCAGGTGAAGCAGGCCACCCAGGCTGGCCGGCCGCTGTTCCTCACTGGCAACCTGATGGGCGGAGGGCCGCTGGTCAGCGCAATGAAGCGCCATATGCGCGCCGGCTACCCGGTCTATGTGACGCCACGCGCCGCACTGACCATCCGCGACAACCTAGACCAGGTCCGCGAGCGGGGGTACGACATCGTCGAGGAGCCTCCCGATGTGCCCGACCTGTTGACCCTTCACACCCGCGACGTGGACCTGGCCGCGCTGGCGGACGCTCTTGCCCCCTTCGGGGTCACCATCCCGGAGACCGTCGCCATCGCGGTTCAGGACCACGGGGAATGCCTGGAGGGCTCCAATCGCCGCTTCCGCTTTCAGCTATGGCGCGAGTTCGTCGAAGGCGGCGGCAGCATGCTCGACTTGGCCTACCGGGAGCCCCCGTCCTGCTACACGCGTATGCTCGCCGTCCAGCGAGATGCCCCGGGCGCCATCCTGATGGACACCGGCCCCGCCGCCCTGTGGGGCATCCTCGAAGACGAGCGCGCGGCAGCCCACATGGATGAGGGCTTCATCGCCGTCAATGTGGGGAATCAGCACACGCTGGGCGTGCTTGCGCGGGGTGAGCGCATCCTGGGGTTATTCGAGCACCACACCGTGCTGATGGACCGCGAGAAACTGGCGCGCCTCGTCGAGCGGTTGCGATCAGGCATCCTGACAAACGACGAGGTCTTCGACGCACACGGGCACGGCGCCTACGTCGGCCCAGACTACGACCCCGAGGCCGGTTTCAAGTTCGTCGCGGTGACCGGCCCGCAGCGCCAGATGGCCGCCGGCCTGGGCTTCCACTTCGCGGCGCCGTACGGCGACATGATGCTCACCGGCTCCTTCGGGCTAGTGACGGCGACGCGACGGCTGCTGGGCGACGACCCGAGCAATCGCTAGCCGACCTCCGCGTAGACCCCCTGGCCTCGGGCAGCCCAGTGCGCCCGGTAGGGACGGGGCTGGTCCCCGCCCGGCGCAACATCAACGCAAAGGCGCGATGGACGCCTTGGCGCAGGGCCAGACGGCAGGATGGGAATCCTGCCCTACGACCCATAGGGGCGCTGGGATGCCGCCCAGGAGACCTCGACGATGGCGCCGAAGCCAGGAACCCGGTCCGGCGCCTCCGCGAGCACGCTGCTGAGAGGTCTGGGCAGCAATCCCAGTCTTGGTAGGTAGCTCTAAGCTTGATCTATCGTCTTACTCGGCCCCTGCGGCAGGCGCCATACCGAACGCCCTCCTCGTGCCAGGCAGCAAGCAGTAGATCAGAATCAGGCCGTTCAGGATCAGCGAGGGTGCCATGGCCTGCCAACTCGATGTCCCGATGAGCGAGATGATGCCCAGGACGAGGTTCAGCAGCGACAGCGCCGCCGCGAACACCCAGCCCTGCGGATTCACGTTCCACAGCATGCGCACCAGCCAGATGTAGATGGCCGCGTTGATGCCCCACAGGATAGCCCCAAACAGATTGAAGGTGAAGAACCTGAAGACGCCGAAGGTGCCCTTGATGGGCCACAGGCCGAGCATCTGCAGGGTGTAGAAGATCGCCACAATCGCCGCGAGTGCGGCCAGAATGGCAAGAATCGTTACTCCGAACGGTCGCTTTTTGGTCACTTAATTCCTCCTTGGATAATGGACGTGCAGCGCGCTGTCACAAACAGACCGACCCCGAGTGGGATCGGCGTCATTATCGCCGGGTGCCTAATAGTGTCAAATCGGGTGCAACGGCTGAAGGCGGACCGCGGACCAGATGGACCTCACGCAAAGACGCAAAGCCGCGAAGACCAGGGAAGGGACCTGTCCGCAGATGTCACAGATTGCACAGATTGTGGAAGCGTCTGTCGGGAGTCACGGGCAACGATGAAACCAGCACCGGCTGTTCACGCCGGTGCCGCCACACCACACCACTGTTCACGCCGGTGCCGCCACCGACGGGGACGCCCTATGGCTTCTGGTCGGTGACCCGCACGACATTGCCGTCTTCGTCCAGTCCCAGGAAGTGAGGAACCGTCAGGTACCGTGCGTACGCGTTCGGGTCCGTCACACTGATCGTGTGCTCGACGCCATTCGCTAGGAAAACGATGACGCCCTTGAACTGGGACTGTAGCTCGCCACCGTCAGGCCTGTCGGCGGGAGGCCAGTCGACGCCCGTTCCCAAGCCCTCCGCCGTCAGCGTGTCAAGGACTACGAGGCCCTCGACGTTCTCCGTCACACAAAACTCGTCCTGCTCGTAGACCTTCTCCGTCACGATCACGTGATCCCAGATCTCGCACTCGGACAGGACCACCTCCACCTCCTCGGATGTGTCCTCCGGGTCGGTGATCCAAACCGTGTAGCTCGTATACTCGCACGTCTCCGTGTCCAGCCACTCCTCGGAGACATAGTGGCGCTCCTCCTCCCAGCGGTCCCCGTCTGGATTCAGTTGCACGATGATGAAGGCATCGCCCGAGACCTCGTAGAGTTCCTGCCCCAGTTCCTCGAAGTAGATGTTGTAGGCGTAGTCGTCGTAGTTCTCGATCTCGCGCTCAGTGAAACGGTCCCGCCGATCCTGCACCTCACACGTCTCGAGTACGACCGTGCACCGTCCGTCGGCCTCGCAATCCGTGCGCCAGCGCTCCATCGTCGTGATCTGAGGAGCCAGGACCTGGACCGTCGTCGCCCACGAGCCCGTCGCCTGGGCCGGGAGGTACGTCGCGGCCGCGGGCCCGGAGCACGCCCGGCCCAACATGACCACAGCGACAATCAGGATGATCACCAGCACAGCGATGAGGGCGATCTCAACCAGCGAGGGGCGGCGGCGTGGCCGGCCGAGACCGCCACCGGAGGATGCGACGCTCGGTTGAGGCTGGACAGGTTCAGATGGGCCTGGTTCGGGCGGCGCTGGGGTTTCGTCCTTCTGGCGACGGCGTCCGGTCTTCATAGGCATTCACCCCCTAGCGTCGGTTGCGCCGCCGTCGGTCAGGGCGGCGCAGGCCCTCATCGGGCTTCAGTGTCTGCAGCCACTCGTGGACGTCGGGCAGCTTGTCGACCCCCACGGCGATGCGCAGCGCCTCGCGTATCTTGTGAGGCAGGGCCTCCCCGGGCATACGGCGTGCGTCGCCAAGGCCCGCGTACTCGCACATCTCCTGCAACTGTGCCAGCGTCGTCACGTTCTGACAGGCGAAAACGTAAGTCAACCACAGGTTGTCAGGGTAGGGCTGAGGAAGTGGCGCGTAGCTCTGGGGAAAGCGGAAATCCCGCAGGAA
>JAUVSX010000387.1 GCA_030596915.1 Chloroflexota bacterium
CGCGGTGCAGCGGCACGGGATCCCGCGGCATCGCGCGGTGACTCAACTGGAAGGCGCCCAGGAAGATAGAGAGCAGGGGCGCTCGTTTGACCATCCACCGCCATGAGGACGTGCCGGTCCAGTTCTTCGAGGACCGTGACCTGCGGGCTCTGATCGACACGACCTCCATCGGACTGGGCCGGCTCAGCCTCGCTGAGGAGACCTTCCAGCCCGGGCAGTACATCGCGCCCCACTGGCACGCTGATCTTGAGGAGGTATATTACGTCAAGGCAGGGCGGGGGCGAATGCAGGTGGGTGAAGAGGTCGAAGTGGTCCGAGCCGGCGACACGATCCTCATCCCCGTGAACGCAGTGCACTCGTTGCACAACGATAGTGACGACGTGTTGGTCCTGCTGTGCGCAGTCTCCCCGCCGTGGCACGCCGAGGACCATCGCCTGGTTGGACCGTAGGAGGCCCAGGTAGGCTCAAGGCCCTGTCAGGATCCGCCGATCATCTCGCGCCGACCGTCCGACGACGGTCGGTGTTTCGCACGAGGGAGTGTACGAAGTGACGACGCCACGGCAGCGCCTGCTGGATACGTTTGACGGCCGAGAAGGGCCGGTTCCCTGGGTGGAACTCGTCGTGGATGACGAGGTCATTCAGGAAATGCTCGGGTGTGACCAGGTGGACTGGCCGGCTCGCGTAACCTTCTGCCAACAGATGGGGATCGCAGCGCTGGGCGTCTATGACTGGCACCGCTATGGTAGCATCACCGATGAGTCGCTGCCGGTCTTGCAGCACCAGCCGCTCATAGACAGCGCGGCTGACCTGGACAAGCTTGCGATTCCCGAGCCGGCGTACGAGGAGCTCCGCGCCGAGGTCCAGGTGGCGGTGGCGGCGATCGGCGACAGCGGCTTGGCTTTCTTCGCCGAGTTCGCTTTCGGACTCGACCAGACGATGGCAGACGTTGGGTTCGACAACCTCTGTCTGCAGTTCTACGATGACCCAGACTTCGTGAGCGAGGTGGTTCGCCGGTACGAGGCGTACATCGCCCGCTTGATCGATCTCTACCAATGGTTGCCCGAAGTGGATTTCCTCTGGGTCGGTGATGACCTGGCCTCGAAGAATGGCCCCTTCTTCTCCCCCCGTACCTTCGAGCGCTTCTTCTTCCCCGTATTCCGCCGGTTGGCCGGGCGCATCCGCAAGCCGTGGGCGTTTCACTCCGATGGCGACATCATGCCCCTGCTGGACGAGATCCTGGCCTGGGGTCCGGCTGGGCTGCACCCCATTGAGCCGGATGCGATGGACATCTTCCGCCTCGAGGAGACGATTGGCGACCGGGTGACGCTGATGGGCAACGTGGACGTCGATCTGCTCGCGCGTGGCACGCCCGACGAAGTGGCGTCGGTCTGCCGCGAGCTGCTGGAGCGATGCGCGCCTGGGGGGCGCTATGTCTTCTCGAGCGGGAATTCGATCCCTAAATGGTCCAAACTTGCCAATGTCGAAGCTATGGCTCGCACGCTACGGCGTCTCAATGCGGAACGGTACGGAGAGGAGGCGATGTGGACCTAGCTTCCCTTCCCAAGGCGCACCTGCATCTTCATCTTGAGGGGGCCATCCGCCCGACGACTATCCTCGACTTGTACCGGCGCAAGGGTGGTGAGTACGCCCATCTAACGCTGGATGAGGTGACTCGGCGCGTGCAGATGACGCCTGACGACAGCTCTTTCGCCGACTTCATCGACAAGTTCCAGTTCATCCTGGGATGCCAGGATGAATCCGCGGACCTCGTCCGGATTGCCCGTGAGGCCGTCGGCGATGCGCATGCGGACGGCGTCCGCTATATGGAGCTGCGTTTCAGCCCCCATTTCATTGAGCCGAGGTCCGGCTTGTCAGCAGATGCTGCCATTGAGGCGGTGGCTGAGGGCACAGTCGCCGGAATGGCGGAGTACCCTGACGTCGTAGCGACGCTCACGCTGATTATCGATCAGCGGCGCGGGGCTGCGGCCGCCGAGGATGCCGTGCGTTGGGCTGCACGGTACCGCGCATTGGGCGTGACCGCCGTGGACATCGCCGGAGACCCGACCGTCTATCCGCTGAGCGACTACCAGGCAGCCTGCGCTCACGTCCGTGACGAGGGGCTGGGCCTAACAGTGCACGCGGGAGAGCTGCAGGGCCCCGAGACTGTACGGGTCGCCGTGGAGGATTTGGGGGCGACTCGCATCGGCCACGGCATCCGAGCGGTCGAGGATCGGGCCGTGCTGGACCTGCTGCTGGAGCGCGAGGTGACGTTGGAGGTATCGGTCACGAGCAACGTCTACACAGGTGCCACGCCCTCGCTCGAGTTGCACCCGCTGCCGCGGCTCATGGAGGCGGGCGTGCGGGTGACGATCAACTCCGACGATCCGGGGATCTTCGACACGACGCTGACCAAGGAATACGAGCTCGTTGCGTCCACGTTTGGGCTGACACTGGATGACTTTCGCCAGACGAACCTGCACGCGATCGACGCGGCCTTTGTGGATGATGCGCAACGAGGGGAGCTACGTTTGGCGATTGAGCAGGGCTACGCGAGGATGGCGGTGTAGGCATGGATACGATTCACGAGTCCGCACGAGAGACGCCTGTACTGCGGGAGGCCGAGATTGCGGTGATTGGCGGCGGTGTCGCGGGCCTGGGCGCGGCCATCGCCGCGGCGCGGATGGGACGCGACGTCGTGCTCGTCGAACGGTACGGGCACCTGGGCGGTCAGGCGTCTGGCGGTCTCGTCCTGCTGTGGGACGATATGGATGATGGGTCTGAGATCACGGTCGGTGGCCTGCCCGCGGAGATCCTGGAGCGTTTGCAGGCGGAGGGCGGGGCGGTGCTCCCCCCGGACGATGACGTACACCGCAGGGATGAGGCATCCTGGTGGGCCTGGGCGCCGTGGGGCCTCATCGATTGGCGGGCGGGAGGGGCACAGCCGTGGCCCGTGATGCACGCGGCGAGTGTGGAGGCCGAGGCGCTCAAGAGCCTCGGCGCGTTTATGGTGTGTGAGGCGGGCGTCGAACTGTGGCTGCATCGCTGGGTCGTCGGTACGTTGACCGGCGGCGAGTGCGTGACGGGCGTGCTGCTCGAGAGCAAGGCGGGCCGTGGGGCGCTGCGCGCGCAGGTTACCGTCGACGCTACCGGAGATGGGGATGTATTCGCGGCGGCAGGGGCGGAGCACGTCGTGGGCAAGATGCCACTCACGCTCGTGCACCGGCTGGGTGGTGTGGACGTGGACGCCGCGCTCCGCTTTCAGCGCGCGGAGCCGGACCGGTACCGCGCACAGAACCGGCAGGCGATGGACCTCCTCGGCACGACCTATGATCGCTGGTGGTTGCGTACGTCTCGCCCGGGTGTCGTGTGGTGCAATTGCCCCAGCTTTCCGCCCGCAGACGGTATGGATCCTCGTGTCCTGACGCGCGTCGAGGTGGAGTTGCGCGAGTGCATCGCCCAGTCGCTGCCGTTCCTTCGTGCTGAGATGCCGGGATTCGGTGAAGCCTACCTGCTCGAGACCGCGCCCCAGGTTGGCGTGCGCCAGACGCGCTTGCTGCGCGGCGAGACGGTGGTCACCCGCGCCGATTGGGAAGCGGGCCGCCGCTTTGAGGACAGCATCGGTCGCAGCCGGCGGTTGCACATCCCTTACGGCGCGCTCGTGCCACGGGACGTGGACGGGCTGCTCGTCGCGGGGCGGTGCTACTCGGCGACGCCCGAGGCCCAGGCCGTCACGCGGGAGATCGCGCCCTGCCTGGTAATGGGCCAGGCAACTGGGGTGGCGGCAGCGCTCGCCATCGAGCAAGGGGTAGAGCCACGAGGGGTGGAGATTGCGAGACTGCAGGCGGCGCTCCGCAGCCAGGGGGTCGTGCTCTGAGCGCCATCTCCTTTGCTACAAGCCTGCGTCTCGGGGGCGCACTCGCGTGACGAGGTGTGGGAGCGTGGGAGACGCCACCCAACCCGCGCCAAGCCCCCGTCTCGGGAGCGCTCTTCGGGTGAA
>JAUVSX010000117.1 GCA_030596915.1 Chloroflexota bacterium
ACGGTCGTAGTTGCTCGGCGAGGCAGCGCGAGTACTCGTGCACCGCAGCCTTCGCCGTGCAATACATCGCCGACTGCCCACTCCCGGAGAGGCCGGCGATACTACCGATGTTTACGATCCAGCCCGAACACCGCTCGATCATCTCAGGAGCAACCTCTCGGCAGGCCAGTATGCAAGTCAGTAGGTTCCGGTCAAGCACCGCGCGCAGGTCGGCGAGGGAGATGTTCACGGCGTCGTTGCCAGCGGGCTTGCCCGAGCTGGCGCTCATCACCCCCGCAGCGCCGATGTCACCACCAGCGCAGTTGACGAGGACGTCGATGCGTTCGAACTGCGCGCGAATCTGATCCGCGCACCGCTTCACGGTCGCCTCATCCGTGAGATCTCCCCACACGGCGAGTACATCGACGCCCTCCGCGCTGGCAATCGCGCCGGCTACGGCCTGCAGCGAATCGGCCTCGCCGAACGCCCGCGTCGAATGCGGACCCGTTCCGTGCACCGCAACGCGCGCGCCCAGGCTTGCCATGTGCGCGGCGACTACCCGCCCGATGCCCCGCGAGGAGCCCGTCACCCAGGCGACCTTCCCGTCAAGGGGTCTGTCGATCACATTAACCTCCAACGATTCAACTGTGGACGCGATGAACGTTCAGCAGGCAGATATCCTGCACTGCACGCTGACCACCCGTGCGCCTGCCCCCTACGGAGGGTCCCAGCCCAGCACCACCGTCAGGCCAGCTCGACGCCAGCAGCTCAACCCCTTGCAGCCCAACTACTCGACGTTGTAGTCGACCGGCTCGGCGAACCCGTCGCGCCGGAATAGCTCCGCCGGAGGCTTGCGCCGGCGCGCCGCGGGCTCCTCCGCCGCCAGGCCCACGGGTGTCAGGCACACAATGCCGTGGTCTTCCGGAATTCCGAGCACGCCCTTCACCGCGGGCCCATCGAAAGCGCCGATCCAGCACGTCCCATACCCGAGACTCGTCGCCGCCAGGATCGCGTGGTCCAGGACGATCGTGCCGTCGACCTGCCAGCCGCCCGGCAACGTGACGAGGCACAAGATGACCGGCGCATCAGCCATCCAGATCTGACCGCTGCAAGCCTCGGCCGTCCTGCGCCGTATCTCACGATCTGTGACGACGATCATACGCCACTTCTGCCGATTCGCGCCGGTGGGCGCCCGGCGCGCAGCCTCCAAGATGAGCAGCAGGTCCTGTTCCGGAATCGAGTCGGGACGGTACTTGCGAATGCTCCGCCTTTTCCACATTGTCTCGAGCGTTTGATTCATCGACAAACCTCCGTGAAGAGCCACGAGATGAAGCGTGCGTGCGCACTGCAGCCGGATGGCCGCGCACAACTGGGATAATTATAGTACGAGCCCGCACGCGCGCCACCGCTTCGCGAGCTTGTCCCCAAGCCCAGCCGCGAGCGGCGTGCGGCGACGAGAGAGGTGAAGGCTCACAGAAATGCCGCCTGGCGCTGCGTTCCGGTACACGGGCGACCAGCTAGCTTCGCGACGCCATTGCCGCGTCGATAGTTGCCGGTCGCAGAAGCGCTTTCGTCGGGCCCCAGTCAGGAGAAGTGCTTGACCCAGCAGTTCTGGGTAAACAGCCTCTTGAATCCCAGCGACAGGTAGAAGGGCTTGTCCGTGCCGACGTAGGCGACGGTCGCCCCCAGCTCGCCGCACCGGCGGATGCCCTCGAGCACCACGGCGCTCCCCAGGCCCCGCCGGCGATAGTCAGGATCCGTCGCCACGGGCTCAACGTAGCCAAACTGGTTAACAGCATCGTACCACATCCCGCAGTACGACACGTAGTCGCCATTCTGGGCCACTGCGACGATTGTCAAGTCCTTCCGATGGTGAGGACCCGATTGCATCTTCCTCCGGCCCTCGATGCCGTCGTCCGGCGGTTCGCCGGGATGGTTGAACCCGCGATGGAGCACCCGATGGACCTTGCGCAGATCGTTTTCGTCCGCCAGGCTCTGCACGCGAAATCCCCCGGCCACGCGGATCGGCGGAGAGAGGTCCGGGAGCTCGAACTGGGACATCGGCCTATCGCAGTCGGGCCGCCTCGCGTAGCCGCGTGTCGTCACGACGGCCTCGAACGCGTCGTCGAAATCGTTGACGAACGCCTTCAGGGTTCCCTCGCCGCCGCCGTCCGTAGCCACCAGGTTGTGCTCGGCATACTCGAGCATCTCTGGCTTCAGGTGCTCGTAGTCTGGCTGTGTGTGGAAGAAAGCCTCGCCCAGGCGCAACTCGTAGGTTGCCCCGCCCGCAACCTGGCCTCCGTCCTCCCAGATGCCGATCCGGCTCACGGAGGATTCATCGAACCAGGGATGCGCGTAGCCGTACTCCCACACAGGCTGTAACCAGTTCCCGTCCCGATTCCCCGGAAGGTAGAGCCCTGTCAGGAAGTCGCTGACCACGTCGAAGTCGTCAAGCGCTCCAAGGTGCCGCAGCACTACAGCCGTGGTTCGTCCCTTCGAAGGACAGCGATGTGCGTCACTCCCTCGCAGCTCCTTCCAACGCCGATACGTAACCGCGCCGGACGCACCGGTGCCCTCCAGCGATGGTCGTGGTGTCGGTCGAGCCAGGATTGTGATCCGGACTAGACAGCTGTCAAGTCCGCTGTCGCAAGGAACTGCGGCTGGCACCGGGCGTGGACTGCCTGCTCGAATGCGAAGGCGATACGAAGAAGCCCCGGCTCCTGGAAAGCGCCAGCGAAGAACGAGATACCGACCGGCAGCCCAAGGACCTGGCCCGCAGGGACGGTGATGTTGGGGTACCCCGCCACGGCGGCTGGCGTCGAGCTCCCCCCTTTGTACGTGTCACCGTTGATCAAATCAGTCAGAAACGCAGGTCCACCCGTCGGCGCAAGTATTGCATCCAGCCGGTGCTCGCGCAGCGTCGCATCGATCCCCTCGTCCCTCGCCAGGCGGAGACAGCGCTTCCGAGCCCGCAAGTAGGTCGGATCGGTGAGCGGTCCCTTGCCTGCCGCCATCAGCATCCACTCCTGACCGAAATACGGCATCACCCTGTCCCGATTCCGCTCGTTGAACTCGATGAGCTCCTCGAGAGAGTGCACGGCGACCTCCGGTCTGAGCCCCGCCAGGTAAGCGTTCAAATCAGCCTTGAACTCGTAGAGCATCACCTCGATCTCCGACTCACGCAACTGCCCCGCGGCCTCCACGTTGGCCGGGTCAATGATCTCGGCGCCCAGTCCCCGCATCTCTTCCAGGCACAATTCCAGAACGGCATCCGCCTTCTCACTAAAGCCCATGAAGCTGCGCGCGACGCCTATCCTCGCCCGTCGCAAACCGTTCGGGTCGAGGAACCGCGTGTAGTCGGCGCACGCTTTGCCGCGACACGCTTCGGTCACGGGATCGCGCGGATCCGGACCCACCAGTGCGCCGAGCAGAATCGCGGCGTCGGTCACAGTCCTGGCCATCGGTCCGGCCGTGTCTTGGCTGTGGGCCACCGGAACGATCCCGGCCCGGCTGACCAGCCCGATTGTGGGCTTGAGACCGACGATCCCATTCACGTGCGCCGGCCAGACTATTGACCCATCTGTCTCCGTCCCGATCGCACCTGCGCACAGGTTCGCCGCCACTGCTACCGCCGATCCCGAGCTGGAACCACTCGGGTTGCGGTCCAGGGCGTAGGGACTTCGCGTTTGGCCACCGCGGCTACTCCAGCCGCTGGTCGAGTGCGGCGACCTGAAGTTTGCCCACTCGCTCAGGTTCGTCTTGCCAAGGATCACCGCGCCGGCCACCCGGAGCCGCCGGGCCACCCCGGAATCCTCGGCAGAAATCGAACCGAGCAACGCCAAAGACCCGGCCGTTGTCATCATCCCGTCCGCCGTGTCGATGTTGTCCTTGAGCATCACCGGGATGCCGTGCAGCAGACCGCGCGAACCCCTGGCGCGCCGCTCCTGGTCCAGCTCGTCGGCGATCGACAGGGCGTCGGGGTTCAGCTCAATCACGGCGTTGAGCGTTGGCCCCGCCCGGTCAAGCCCGGCGATGTGCTCAAGGTACTGCTCGGCGATAGCCGTCGCCGTCAACTCACCCTCATCCATCTTCTGCTGTAATTCGGCGATCGTCATCTCTGTCATGCGTACTGCCTTCATCCAGGCTGGATGAAGGCACTCCCTCTCCCCGCTACCCCTCCGGCTCCGGCTCGTATTCCCACCCGCCCCCAGCAGGCAAACCAAGCCCTGCCCCGTAGGCGGCGCCCGCAGCGTCGTCCGTCGCCTTGCCGTCGAGGTGGACCTGGAATAGCGGCGGCAAGGGGTAGGTGCTGCCGCTCTCCACCTGCCGGTTCTCATAGAGCTCCTGATACAGCTCCCACTGGGCTTCCGAGAGCAAGCCTGCGGCATAGGCAGCCTCGACGTTGGCGTATGCGGCCGCCCAGTAAGCATCAAGGCCTTCCTGCCCCTCCCGGTTCATCCACACCTTCGTCGTCCAATCCTCTCCCGAACGGAACGTGATAGTGTCGATGCCCCAGACCGAGCCGGGCACGTCGTAGAACGGGTAGAGCCAGAACTTATCTGGGTCTTCGGGCGCCAGCCAGGCCTCCGCCTCGGGGAGACCGTGCTCGGCCCCGTAGCGGATGATCTCGACCAGGTCCTTCTGCAGGTCCCAGATGCCGTGCCATTGGGTGTAGTCCGCCGCCATCATCAGCGCCCCGTGGCGGTATCGCCGACCCTCGTGGTGCCATATGTGGTATGCAACCTCCTCAGGCGGATCGTCGTAGCCGGCGACGCCGAAAGGCGCCAGTCCTTCGAAGCCAGCCGTTAGGATGATGCCGGCCTCGTCCATAGCGGTCAGCCACCGCCTCGCCTCGCGGTAGATCTCGTTGTACTGGAGCGCCATCAGATCACCCTCAAGCAGGTAGCGATCGACGAAGGGCTGCGCGTGGCACTGGAGGCAGACCTTCGTCTCGTTGAGCCGCTTCTCTTCCCAGCTTAGCCCGCCGCCCCACGCCTCAGTCGTGCGGATCGTCCACGGTGATTGGGTTTCCCACGCCATCCGCGAGCCGACATCGTGCGTCGCCGACATGGTCACCGTTGCGTCCATGTGGCATGTCGTGCACGTCGGGGCATCGAACGGCGGTGGCTCGCCCGCAACCTGGTCGTAACCGAGCAACTCCCAATTCTCAGGGTTGCTCATAAAGACCTTGCCGTGTTTCGACTCCTCCCAGATCTCGATGTGCGGGTGATCAGGCCCCAGGTGGCCCTCGCCGCAGGTGTCGGGGTTGCGGGCGCCGGCCACGTCGCACGCGTGCTTGCGCTGGCAGGCATCGCATTCGCCAACACTTCCATCAGGCCAGAAGTGGCCGATATTGTGGCACTGCTGGCACCCGTGCTTCGTAGTGAGCGTCGGCTCGAAAACGTTCCGGTCGAAAGAGGTCGCGACGAAGATCATCGACAGGGCAGAATGCTTGCTGCGGCTGAACTCATCGTACTCGGTCTCGTGGCAGGTGGCGCAATCGCCGGCAGTTGGGTTGGTAGCGACCGCCTCGTTGTAGTGCTCATAGTAATCCCAATCGTCGCGTTCGGCCGAGTGGCACGCCATACAGTCGGCCCCCTCGGGCGCGTGCTCCGATTTCGCCCACAGTTCGACCATTCTCGGCGACATGATGCTGTGGCAACTGACGCACGTCTCCGACTCCGGGCCGATGTCCGCTTCAGCCAACAACTCGTCGAGCCTGCCGCGCCACGTTGCCGGCGCAGCCCCTGCCACCCCGGCCTCGTCCGGCGTCTCCTCGTCGTGGCGTGGTGGCACCACGACGGTGACAACGATGGTGACGGGAACCGGTGGCGCCGGCGAGGCCGGCTGTTGCTCGCAAGCTGCCAGCAGAGCCGCGACCAGCACGAGGAGAATCCCCGTCACCCTGATCACGGTTCCCATCCTGCTCGCACCGCGAACCCGCAACCTGCGCAACGCCGACTCGATTGGCTTCATCTCCTCCTACCTCCAGCGCCAGCCTATCGCGATAGCCGTCGCCCGCCGGCAAGGCCTCGTCATCCCGGCCCCGTCATCTGTCGGGCGACCAGTTCGGCGATGTCCATCACTCGCACGCGCACTTTCTCCCGCCTCGCGGCTCCCGCCAGCGTGCGCTTGCACTGCTGGCACGCGGAAAGGAGAACCTTTGCCCCCGTATCGCGCGCTTCCTCAATGCGTCGCGCGGCGACCGCGTGCGAGAGCTCGCGGTCGGCCATCTCGACGTCACCGCCGCCCCCACAACATAGTGAGTACTCGTGGTGGTGCTCCATCTCGACGTACGTAACGCCCGGGATCGCCCGCATCACCCGGCGCGGAGCATCGTAGATCGAGCTAGCGCGCCCCAGGTCGCAAGGGTCGTGGTACGTGATCGTCTGTTCCAGCGGCTTGAGCTGGATGCGGCCCTCCTCGATGAGTTTCTCCAGCAAATCCGTCGCGTGCAAGATCTCGAAGCCCAGCTCCTCGCCCAGAATGCGCGAGTAGTCGTGCCGCCACGTATGGTAGCAGGAAGGGCAGGCGCTGCCGAGCCGCTTGGCCCCAGTCCTGCGGACCGCCTCGACGTTGTGCCGCGCCAGCTCGGAGACCCCATCACCCATACCGGCGATCAACAGCGGAAAGCCACAGCACCATTCACTCCCGCCGAGCGCGAGGTAGTCTACACCAGCTCGCTCCAGCACACCCACCATACTCTGCGGCACCGAATACGATTGTGGATAGAACGACGCCACGCAGCCGACGAAGTAGACCACCTCGGCCCGTTCTTTCCCGCCCAATCCGTCGGGCGTCTCCTCAAGGTTCTGGCTCCAGATGAGGCGTTCCGCATTGGAATCGCCCGAGATGTTGCGATGTACGCCCACACTCTCGTGGAGCGTTTCCAGCGGCTCCGGATAGACCCCTTGATCCACCAGCGTCTCGCGCATCGCGACCCAGAGGTCGCGAGTCTGTATGTTGACCGGACAGACGACGGCACAGCGGCCGCACAAGGTGCAATCGTACACGTCCTTCGAGAATGCCTCAAGCAGCTCCTTGCTCGCGCGACGGTAGCCGAACAGCCTCCCCAGCGGACCCATAGCTTGCGCTCGAACGAAGGAGCGCAGACGCTCGATCTTGCAGAGCGGGGTGATACCGTTTGCGTGCTTCTTCTCCGCGTACGTTGGACACCACTTGACGCATTCACCGCAGCGGGTGCAGCCGTCCAGCTCCATTCGCTGGCGCACGCTCAGGCGGGCAACCTGGATCTTGGTACTCATCTTAGCTTCGCAGCCTCACGACCCGAGCCCAGCGCGGCCACAAATGGCCCGACAAGGATGTGCAGGAACTTGCTGAAAGGAAGATAGGCCACGAACACGACCACCAATACGGCGTGAGCGTACCACAGCCATCCGTAGACGGCGACCCAGTGCACCGGGACTTGGCCCAGCAAGCGCGACATCAAGTAGCCAACGAACGAGTACGCGGACGCCACCGGCAGTAGGCCTGTCGCTAGTATGCGTGCTCCCTCGACGACGAACCCCATCACGAAGATGCCGCCGATCAGCGCGATCGCGACAGCATCCTGCTGCCCAGAAAGCAGCTGCTCGTCCTTTTCCACGTACCGCCGAAACATGGCACCGACCGCTCCCGCAACGACTGCGACGCCCAAGACGTCGAAGGCGAGAGCGACGCCTGGCGATGTCCGGTCGACGATGGCCTGGGTGATCGGCGCCGTAGGCCACCACCGCACCGCTGCCCAGATCAGAAGCCCGAGTCCCATGCGAGCCAGAATGCCGAGGAACATGCACGAGTGGAACACCCATCGCCGCCGGCTTGTCCGATACAGATTCTTGTGCAGTATACCGTCGGTGACGAACGACCCTAAGAACGCAACCGTGACTCCTCTGAAAAAACTCCAAATCAGCGGATCCAATAGGGACAGCGCCCCACTCTTGCCCTGAAAACGGTCGATTCTAGGGAGAGCACAAGCATTAGAGGCACTTGTTTGGCCATCTTCCCCCACTGACGATGGTCAAATGACCTTTATTCAGTAGAGTCAATGATAGACGTGCAAGAAACCTGGGCAGCGGCCGTCTCCCATCGCCGCCCACTAGTGAGCTATGAGCCCTGAGCCGGTGCGACGATCCCGGAGTGATGCCGATGAGTGTTGGCAGCCGAGGGTACACTCTGGCCGCCAGACAACGATGCGTCGGTCGTTGGCATCGCGCTAGGGGAAGCACCAGGAGGGTGCTCGGGCTGGCCC
>JAUVSX010000397.1 GCA_030596915.1 Chloroflexota bacterium
CCACGTCGCTGAACACGCCGCCCATGCGCAGGTTCATCTCGGTCCGCGTGTTGTACGGCAGCGAGATCCACGGAGAACGCGGGAAGAACGGATTGAGCGAGAGCGTGCGCACGCGCCAGCGATAGGGGACGCCCGTCGAGAGGTTGATGAGCGTCTCGGTCAGCACCGCCGCGCTGCCGATGTCGGTCTGCGGGACGCCGGTGTCGGTGAGCGGGCCGCTCACGGCGTGGATGCCATAGGTCTCCCACGGTGCAATGGCCTCATACTCCATCATCACGCGGCTGCGGCCGGCTGCGCTGCGGCCCAGCATCCGGAGCCGGAAGGAGGTCTCCGAGTCGGCCGTGCCGAGGAACGCGATCGGCACGTCTTCATAGCGCCGCATCTGCTGCGGGATGCGCGGCATGCCGCGGCTGTTGTTGCCGTAGTAGAGGAAGGCGCGCCCCTCATTGCTCGATCCGTTGTCGTAGTAAAGCGCGCCGACCACGATGTCGGCGAAGCCGTCACCGTTGACGTCACCCGCCGACGCCACGGTGCCGCCGAATTCGCAGTCCTCCTGATTGCCCTGGGCGTTCCATCCGCTGTACACGGGGCCGGAGGGGGAGCCGTGGTAGACCCACGCTGCGCCCTCGTCGATCTCCCCGAGGTCTGCCAGCGGGGCACTGAAGATGATGTCGCCGTAGCCATCGCCATTGACGTCGCCGGCGGAGGCGACCCAAGTTCCCAACTCGGCGTCCTCCTGGCTGAAGTACACACCCCAGTCGGCGCCTCCTTCAACGGGCCCGTTCGGACCGCCGTACCACAGGGAGACCTTGCCGTTCTTCGGTGACACCTGCTCCCAAAGCGGGGCGCCCACGATCACGTCGCTGTAGCTGTCCCCGTTGACATCGCCGGCAGATGAGACCGAGTAGCCGAACTGCGCGCCTCTCTGAACGCCTTCGGCATGCCAGTCCGGGTCCGTTTCCAGACCGGTCTCGGAGCCGAACCAGATGAACGCGCCGCCTTCGTCGACTTCGCTGAAGAGGTACTTGAGGGCTCCGATGATCACATCGCTGTAGCCATCCGCGTTGACATCACCGGCGCTGGCCACGCTACAACCCATCAGCGCATATTCCCTGTCTCCCTCCGCGGTCCAGTCGCTGGGTTGAAGTCCGCTGGCCGAACCGGTGTACAAGAGCACGCGTCCTTCGTCCAGGTCAGGGGCGTCGTAGCTGGGGATGCCGATGAGCACGTCGCTGTATCCATCGCCATTGACATCGCCTGCCGAGGCAACCGAGCTCCCGCAGAACGCGTAGAGCTGCTCGCCAAACACGCTGAGGTGAGCGTTGCCGGGATTCCCCATCGGGCTGCCGTCCGCGCTTCCCAACCAGACGAAAGCGGCACCCTCCAGGTCGTATGAGACCACGTAGCGATTGGCGCCAACGATGACGTCGTCATAGCCGTCGCCGTTCACATCGCCGGCACTGGCGACGCAATCACCGAGCCAGGACCACGGTTGATTGCTCTCGGCGTACCACGCCGGCGTAATGGCCAATCCGTAGGGCGTGCCCAGGAAGATGAATGCGGCGCCCTCGTGCTCGTCTCCGATGTCGAACTGACGCGCACCCACGATGACGTCGCTGTAGCCGTCACCGTTCACATCTCCTGCCGTGGCGGCGTTGCCGAACTCCGCGCCGGACTGGTTGCTCTCGATCACCCCTCCGGGCGTCGCCTTGGGCCCATCGGGTGTGCCGAGGAACAGGTAAGCGGCCCCTTCATCTTCGAAGACGTAGTTGCAATCGGATGCGCCGACCAGCACATCGCTGAACCCGTCGCCGGAGACACCACCCGCCGTGGCCACGCAGGAGCCGAATTGGCCACCCGGCAGGGCCCCCTCGGCCGTCCAGAAGGGTTCCGTCGAGAGGCCGTCCCAGCCACCTTGGTAGGCGGCCGCGCGGCCGCGGCTATCGTCCGCGTATATGGCACCCACGACGACATCAGCGTAGCCGTCTCCGTTCACGTCGCCGGCGGTGGCCACCGACATGCCATGGAAGGCCTGGAAATCATCGCCCTCCGTTCTCCACGCGTGGGATGTCGACACGCCGCTGGCTGAGCCAAGGAAGACGTAGGCCGCGCCCTCATCGGTGTCCCCGTTCTCGAACTCCGGCGATCCGACGATGACATCGGCGTAGCCGTCGCCGTCGACGTCCCCGGCGGTTCCGACCGAGTACCCGAAGCGGGCGTCTTCATTCTCTCCGATCGCCGTCCAGGCCGGGTTGGTGCTCAGCCCCGAAGCTGTGCCGTGATAGACATAGGCTTTTCCATTCGTGTCGAGGCCTGCATCGTAGTAGGGGGAACCGATGATGACGTCATCGTAGCCGTCCCCGTTCACATCCCCGGCCGTGCCCGTGGACCATCCGAATTCGGCGTAGGACCAATTGCTCTCGGCGTACCAGTCGTGGGTCTCATCCAGACCAGTGGACGATCCCAGGTACAGATAGACGCGTCCTTCCCCGGCTTGCCCATGGCTGTAGGAGTGCGCGCCAACGAGGACATCGCTGTAGCCGTCGCCGTTGACATCCCCGGCGGTGGCGACTTGACGACCCAAACGGGCACTCTCCATGCCGCCGTACACGGTCCAGTCAACAGACCAATTCACACCGGCGCCGTTTCCCAGGAAGAGGTACGCACGACCTTCGTCCGTATAGTCGCGCACGAACTTGTCGGTGCCGACGATCACATCGCTGTGGCCGTCGCCGTTGACATCCCCGGCCGTTCCGACCGACAGGCCGAACCACGCCCCGACCTGGTTGGATTCGGCGAACCAGATGGGATCGACGTCGAGTCCCTCCTCGTTTCCGAGGTAGACGTAGGCCCGGCCCTCGTCTGCCTCACCATGGTCGTAGCTGTAGGCTCCTACGATGACGTCGCTGAAACCGTCGCCGTTGACGTCCCCCGCGGTACCCAGTGACCAGCCGTAGCTAGCGGCCTCTTGATCGCCGTGGCCGATCCACGCGGGGGTCGTCATGAGCGGATCCACCACGATAGGATATGTGGCCTGAGAATCATCGACATGAATGGCGATGCCGTCCGCACAGAGCGCGAGGTCGGCGGCCAGTACCGCTCCCGTTGCGTCGCGTACGTGGAGATGGTCATAGCGAAGCACGCGCCGTCCCGATGTATCCGTGAAATCTACGCTCTGGAGTCCCTCACTGCTTTCGGCGAACTCCGGCGCGAGCGATCCGTCAATCCGCCCGACGATGCACAGGCAGCCGTCTCCCGGTGGCGGGATCTCGATCGTGAAACCCTGCTCGATCCCGGACGCCGAATTGACATACCACTCGGTGAAACCTTCGTGCCGATACTCGGCTCGGGGACCTTCACAGATCGGTGCGGCGGGAGGCACCGCCAGCGCCTGTTCCTCGCGACCCCACGAAACCGTCTGCCAGGTCCATTGCCAGGTTCCGTCCGCCACAAGTCCGCCCGTGCGCGGCCCGACCTGGAGGCCATCCTCGCGGAAGTAGACGCGCAGATTGTGGGCACGGTTGGGAGCCTGCAGTCCCTGGGCGTTCGCGGAGATGTGGTACTCCTGTTCCTGCAGAGTCCGCTGGGCCTGGCCCCACCAGTCCGCATCTGCTGAGGCGGGAAGCTGAGGCGCCTGGCCCGCGCTCGCGACGGGTATGCCAGCCAGAACGCATGCCGCCACAAGGAAAAGCGCCGAGGGAATGCTCTCGAACCCAGGGCTGCGGGGGGGCATGTACATACGTCACCTCCTGAGGATGCCAACGCGCTCCGTGTAGATCGTCAACGTATACAGGATCAGAGAAAGCGCTGCTGTATGCCGGGCAAGGATCCCACGTTTGCGCCGCTGTCGCAAGCGGTGTGAAAGGGCGGCTAGGGTCCCAGGAGGAGCTTGATGATTGCACCCATCGCCGAGATCACAACGACGATGCGCACCCACTTCGACCCCTTGGCGATGACAAGACG
>JAUVSX010000133.1 GCA_030596915.1 Chloroflexota bacterium
GATGCCCCCGCTGCACATCATCTGCCGCAGGGCTTCCTCGGAGGCCGCCCGCACCTGGTCGTGGACGGAGTTGCCGTGGCTGTCCATGGTCACGATCGCCGGGAAACCCTCGACCCGAATCACCCATAGCGCCTCGGGGACCCCGAACGCCTTGCTCTTGTAGACGGTCAACACCTCCTTCACGGAGGAGGCGGCGAGCGCTGCCGCGCCTCCCACGGCGTGAAAATAGGCTGCACCGTACTTGCGGCAGGCCTCCAGGGTGTCACGCCCCATCCCGCCCTTGCCAATCACGCCACGGACCCCGAAGTGGGCGATCACTTCTGGCTCGTAGATCTCCTCCCGGATACTGGTGGTCGGACCGGCGGTCACGAATACCCAATGCCCATCTTCTGACTGGTGCACGACGGGACCACAATGGTAGATGACCCCACCGCCGAGCAACCGCCCCAGCTCGGCGTGCAGAGCACGCTCTCCGATGGGGATCTCGTCGCTCCGTATGAATGTCTCGGTCAGATACTTGTGTGCTACGTCACGGGCTGTGACGATTGTCCCGGACAGACGCACACTGTCGCCGGCGCGCAGCGCCCGGATGGTGTCTTCGGATATGGGGATCGCTAGGTCGTGGCTGGCCACATCGAAACCTCGGGATAGTCCTGCCGGAGCTGGCTCGGGACGTGGAACCCCCGGCGCGAATCCCAGCTGGCTCGCCGGCAGGCCCAACAATTGTAGGCGACAGTCACGAAGTAGCAGGCCGGCAGCCGGTGGAGGGAACCCATCTTGACGCCCAGGACCGTCGTCATCCCGCCCAAGCCCATCGGCCCGATTCCCAGGGCGTTGCACTCGTTCTCCAGGCGCTCCTCAAGTGCCGCAAGGGCTGGCACAGGGCTCTCGGAAGGCAGAGGCCGCATTAGCTGCGCCTTGGCATGTGCGATGCTGGTGCCCCGATCGCCACCGATAGCGACTCCTAGCACTCCGGGTGGACACCCCTTGCCCTGGGCCGCGCAGACGGCGTGCAGCACGACCCGGCGCACTCCCTCCAGATCGCGAGCCGCACCCACGGGCGAGTGGGGTAGCGCGTACTGCGCGCCTACGTTCTCGCTGCCGCCACCTTTCAGAAGCAGGTCAACGTGCAGGTAGTTTTCACCCCATTGCCGGAAATGGGTCGTAGGGAATCCGCGCCCGACGTTGTTGCCGCTGTTGACACCGGTGACACTGTCAACCGCGTTTGGCCGCAGGTAGGCCAGGCGAGTGGCCTCAGCCACCGCGGCCTCTATCTGCGCTCGCAGCGAGCGGGTGCTGGCGGACTGCGGATGGCGCACGTATAGAATGGGCACGCCCGTGTCCTGGCATATCGGCCGGGATGTCGACCGCGCCAACTCAACGTTCTTGAGGATGGTGTCCAGCACCTGAGCTGCAGCCGATCCGGTCTGTTCGCGGCCGAAGGCCGCGCGCAGCGCTTCTTCGACGTCCCGCGGCAGGTCGGTAGCCGCTCGACGGATCAACTCAACGAGGTCTCCGGTGATGTCGCCAGTCCCACTCTCTGCTACCAATGACGCCTCCAGGCTACGGGTATCGGCCTTCGGCTGCTAGGGTACGGGAATGGCCAGGTCTGCCGGACCCTGCGCCGACAGAATCAGGTCGGGATGCGTCGCTTGGACCAGCTCACGGATGATCTGTGCGTATTTCACTTTCTCCCGGGCCTGCCAGGCGAGGAATTCCGGGCTGGTCCACGGCTTGTACCAGGCCGCGGGCCCCGCGAGTAGTGCTGGCCCGGGCTCGATCTTGAAATAGCATGGGGAGCAGACACGGGCCATCTCTGCGCCTTCGTAGAAGCGGTTGAATCCGCCAAAGGAGTCGGCCAGCATGATGTGCAGGTCCATCGGCATTTCGATGGCCTGACGAATGGCGGCGAGCTGCGGCAGAGATAGGTCGCCCAACGGGTTGAAGGTCGACGCTCCCAGCTCCTCCAATACGCGGCCACCGGCAGCGCTGGCATGCCCGGCGTAGACACTCACCTTGAAGACCACGTGCTCGGGGATGTCGCCTGTCTTCTTCAGTTCGTTCACCAGCCACAGCAGCCCCTCGTCGGTGCACAGGAATCCCCGGAAGCCCAGGTCAATGCAGCGAAGATACTCAGCAACGACATAGGATAGCTGGTCGGAGCCGCGATGCCGGACGCCCGACAGGGCCCCCTCCGGCGTCGCGAGCTGCCTGCCGGTGTCCCATCCCGAGCGCGGCCCGGCTGTGATGATGACCTCCAGGTCTGCGTCCGCCGCCATCTGGGCAAAGTCGCGCAGCTCGGCATCGTCGAGCAGCGTGGATCCCATCACGGTTGAGATGAGCCGGTGGATGGGAATCTCGCGCTTCCGCATCTCGTCGATGAGGGCCTCAAGCACCTGAGGGCGCTCAACGCCCGAGATCTCCATTCGGTAGTGGGCGCCGTCCGGAAATGTCTTGGTGCTATCCGGAAGATCGTAGGCGTCCCGTCCTGGGATTCCGACCTTCTCCAGCATCTTCTGGACGTCGTGCAGGCTACGCATTTAGCTCCTTTCGATCATAGTGCGAACTGCCCGCCGCAGGGTCTCCGGACACGAACGAAGGTGACGCACCCGTTCGATCCGTCGCCTTCCGGGGTCGACCTGCACAGCCTCGCGCTGTCCCAGTTGGCATTGCGAGGAGCCAGTCTCGTCTCCGCGGACACCCGACTACTGGTCTCAGAGTGCCTCAAGTCTGTCCGCGATCGCTCGCGCCTCCTCGACGGCGCGGGGAGCGGTGTCGAACACTCCCTCGCCACGCATATCCGCTTCCGTCAACTCCGGATTGGCCGACAGGTATCCCAGAATGGGGACTGGGCTGTTGGCCTGGAGGAACGCCCAGTCGGACTCTCCCCGTACCTTGTTCCCCACCGCGAGGACCCGGTCGATCCCAAGATCGCCGGCCAGTTGGCGCACTTTTCCGGCCGTGGTTAGGCTGCGGCGGCCGGGCTCGAGCACGACCAGGAACGCGTCGACAGCCTGGGCAGTGGCCCGCCCCAGGTGCTCTACGCCGGCCTCCATGTCGAGTACCATCATATCGTCTCGGTAGAGAAGCAGGTGCGTCACAAGCGCCTTCAGAAGCGCGCTCTCTGGACAGATGCAGCCGCTCCCACCCGCCTCGATGGTCCCCAATTGGAGGAACTTGATGCCACGGTGCGAGATGCTGAACCTGTCGGGTATGTCATCGACACGCGGGCTCAGGCTGAAGAAGCCACCGTAGGTGCCTCTCTTGGCGCCCGTGCGTTCATAGATCAGTTCATCCATCTCCGCAATCGGCGTGATCTGGGCTGCGAGGTCGCGAGGCACCCCGAGAGCCTCGGCCAGTCCACCAGCCGGGTCTGCGTCGATAGCGATGACACTTCGACCTCGTTCGGCGAAGATGTGGGCAAGCAGCGCCGACAAAGTTGTCTTGCCTACCCCTCCTTTTCCACTGATCGCAATCTTGCTCAACAGCGTCACAACCATATCCTCCGATGATTACCTACGGAACTGCCATCGCCAGGAACTGCGTGATATCCATCACGCGCACGCGCACTTTGTTAGCGCGAGCTGCCTTCGCCAGCGTCCGCACACACTGAGGGCAAGCCGACACAAGCGCCGCCGCTCCTATCTCCGCCGCTTGGGCCACCCGCTGCGCCGAAACCTGTGCGACGAGGTCCGGGTCGAAGGTCTCCAGGTCGCCGCCGCCCCCGCAGCAGAGCGCATACTCGTGGGACTGCTGCATTTCGAGGAATGTGAAGCCCGGCACACGACGAAGTACCTCTCGCGGTGGCTCGAAGATGCCGCTCTTGCGCCCCAGATCGCAGGGGTCATGGTACGTGACGACGCCTCCGCGCCGCGGCTCCTCGAGTCTGAGCCTGCCCTCCTCAACGAATTCCCCCAACACCTCCACAGCGTGGTCTACCTCGAAGCCCAGTGGCTCACCGATGAGATCTGGATACATACTGTGCCACATGTGGTAGCAGGAGGGGCAGGTGGTGACGACACGGGGTACGCCGAGCTCCCGTACGCGCTCCACGTTGTGACGGATCAATGCTTCAGCTTGCTTTAGCTGGCCCGCCATCAGCAGCGGGTAGCCACAGCACCACTCCTCACTCCCAAGCGTCGTGAAACGAGCCCCCGCGTGTTGCAGCACGCGACAGAAGCTCTGGGGGATACCGTAGCTCATCGGAAACATAGCCGACACGCATCCTACATAGTAGACGAAGTCCGCCTTGGAATCGCCAACGAGGCCTTCAGGCTTCTCGTCGAGATTATCAGTCCAGGCAAGGCGGGCTGCGTTGTCCTCGCCTGAGACGTTGTAGTTCGCTTCAATGCGCTGTCCCAGCATGTTGAGGGCCCGCACTCCCTTCCTCAGGTCTTCGTCGTCGCCAAGTGAGTCTACTCCCTTGGCCAGGTAGCGGTCCTGCATCGCCACCTGGCGCATGATCTCGATCAGTCTGCGGGCGCTCAGATCCTGCGGGCAATGCTCTGTGCAGTTGTCGCAGCCAACACAGCGCCAGATGCTTGCATCGGTGACCAGCCTGTCCTCCAGTCCGAACTGGGCCAGGCGCATCATCTGCGCTGGCCGGTACCGCATCGCAGGCACGGTGGGACAGCCGGACGAACAGCGCTCACACTGGTAGCATAGATAGACGTTCTCGCCGCATTCCTGGCGGATCAACTGCGAAAGGTCAGTGCTCAACGTAATCGACATGCAGTGCTCCTCAGTCAAAATGGTAGTCATTCCCCGTTGGTGGATCGTGATGGCGATGGCGCCAAGCCGGCCTCGGCCAACAACCGGGGCACGTGGCGCTCCCATCCGAGTGTCATGATGTGCACTCCCTGGCACATTGCGTTCATCTCGCGCATCAGGCGCGCGCCGATCGCGACCGCCCTGGCCGCTCGCTCCGGCCTGGGCACGGAGCCAATCTCGTCGATAAGCCCATCAGGAACCGTCACACCCGCCACGTTAGAGTTCATGAAGCGCGCCATGCCGGCGGACTTGAGAAGGATAATACCAACGAGGATGGGTACCCCGAGATATTCCACCTGCCGCACGAAGGCTTCGAACTGAGCCGGGTCATACACGGCTTGGGTCTGGAAGAACTTCGCCCCGGCCGCGACCTTCTTCTCCATCTTGGCGATCTGCGGGCCCAAGGGGCTGGCGGCTGGGCTCACGACTGCGCCGGGGAAGTATGACGGCACGCCTGTCAGCGCCTTGCCAGACAGATCTCTGCCTTCTTGCAGCACAGCCACGGTCTTGAGCAGCGTAACCGAGTCAAGGTCGAATACCGGCTTAGCCTGCGGGTGATCGCCCAGAGTGACGTAGTCGCCCGTCAGGCAGAGCACGTTCGTTATGCCCAGGACTGCTGCGCTGAGCAGATCGGATTGCAGCGCGATGCGGTTGCGGTCACGGCACGTGACTTGGAACACGGGCTCGATCCCGCGGTTGAGCAAGAGGTGACACACGGTCAAGGATCCCACCATCATCACTGAGCTCTGCTGATCAGTGACGTTGACCGCGTGCACGTGATCCCTCAACAGTTCGCTCATTTCGAGAAGATGCGCGACGTTGGTCCCCTTGGGTGGTCCCAGCTCCGCCGTGACGACGAATTCCCCACAAGCGATGGCGTCTGCTAACCTGCTCATAGTCCCAATCCCTACACCGATGCCTTCTGGGCGCGCTTGTTGACGAACCCCGGATGCAGATCTTCGCGCCAATCCTTGGGCTCACGGATGACGGTGAATTGGCCTCGCTGCCCGAGTGCCTCCATCCGCTCATAGATCGCGACCCATGCGCAGTCGCGTTCGCGATCTACCTCGCACATCCCGTCCTCGTACCCCCCACACGGCCCGTTAGCAAGTCCCTTGGGGCAGAGCGTGACCGGACAGATGGCGGCAGTCTCGGCAAGGATGCAGGCGCCGCACAGTCGGCAACGCTCATCAGACACGCTCAGGTTCTGAATGCGGGCCAGAAAGAGCGTGTTCAGAGCCGGATAGACAGGCAGGTCGGCAAGCGCTGCGACGGTCTGCACGCCGGCCCCGCATGAGAGGACGAGCAGCGCGTCGGACGATGCAATTGCCTCCCTGTTGCGCCGGATTACGCGGCGAGTGGTCCGAGCGTCGCACGTGGCTTCCTCCGTCACAATCCACCCTGCGCAGTCAATCCCAGCCTCCTTCAGCCGAGCCTCCATCCCAGCGGCTTCCTTCTCACCGCCAGTACCCCACGTCGCAGCACACACGCCGCAGCCGATGAGAAACACTCTCCGACGTCCCCGTAGCGAGCGGACGATTTCCTCAAGCTCCTTCTGTTCTGTGATGATCATCGCTCTGCTCCTTGGACGGGCGGCGGGGGTCTGCCCACGGCGGGATGGTCCCCGCGAAACCGTCCACCACGCGCTATTGCTTGAGCAGCCGGGATACCCTTGCCAGAAGCTCCTTGGGGCGGACAGGCTTGTCAATGAAGTCGTCCGCCTCCAACATCATACCATCCTGCACGGAGTACGCAGTGTCGCCGATGTGCTGCGAAAGACTGGTGAGCATGATCACCGGGATGCTCCACAACTCTGGATCGCCCTTGAGCTTCTCGCACACGTCGAATCCATCTTGCGTGGGCATGATGATGTCCAGCAGAATCAGGTCGGGCTGCACTTCCTGCACCTTCGCAAGCCCCTCATCACCGTCGTAGGCTACAATCACCTCGTAGGGGACGCTCTCAAGCACCGTCCGCGTCGCCTCCACGAAGTCGGGATCGTCGTCGATCAGCAGTATCTTGGCCTGTGCCATGGCTCAGCCTCGCCTAAGGAGATTCGCCACGCGCCGCAGCAGTTCCGCTGGCGGCACCGGCTTCTCGATGTAGTCCTGTACATCCATCCGCAGTCCGGTCTCCAACTGGTATCGGCGGTAGCTGGCGTCCTCGCGCACGGAGGTAAGGATCATGATGCGCAGCTTGCGATAGCGTGGCTTGTCCCGCATCGTCCGCACGACCGCGAACCCATCCATACGCGGCATCAACAGGTCCAGGATCAGCAGGTCAGGTACCTCGGATTTGAGCGCATCCATGCACTCCAGCCCATCGCGGGCCGTGGTCACGTCGTACTCCTCCACGCTCTCCAGGACAGTGGTGATGGCCTCGATGATGTCGGGATCGTCGTCGACTACTAGGATCTTGGGTTGCCGCTCCATCTATCTCCCTCCTTGGTTCGACTCTGCAAGTGCCTCCTACAAGATCGGACGCGGGTACAGCCCTGCCCGCTCAACGACCACGGGCACGATGTCCTCCCAGGCAACCGCCATGATGTGAATCCCGTCCACACCCTCTATATCTCGGATCTGCTCGATAAGCTCCAGCGAGATCTGCACGCCTTCTTCCTTCGGATCCGCGGCATCCTCCATACGCTTGACCAGCTCATCGGGCACGGTGAGGCCCGCGACGTAGTCACGCATGTAGCGAGCCATACCCGCAGACTTCATAGGGATTATTCCTGCCAGGATGTGGGTCTGCTCGTGGAGACCCCGCTGGCGCACCAGGTCCATGTACTCGGCGAAGCGCTTGATGTCGAACACGCCCTGGGTCTGAATGAAGTCAGCCCCCGCGCGCACCTTCTTCTCCAGTCGGATCGGCCGGCGCTCGAACGCGTCTGCGACCGGATTCGCCGCCGCCCCGATGCGCGGTTTTACGC
>JAUVSX010000319.1 GCA_030596915.1 Chloroflexota bacterium
GCAGCGCATTCGGTAGATCCGCTCCTCCTGAGTGAACGCGATCAGGTCATCCAGGTCAAACGTCTTCGGATTCCCAACCATGCCCCCGACTTCGACCTTCCAAGGAGAGCTCTGGAAGTCTTGCGCCTGCGCGGCAACGCCCTCCTTGCTCGTCGTGAACTCGTAGAAGTTGACGTAGTTCGTGACCGCCTCGAAGTCAGTCAGATCCTCACCGAAAGGCGGCGACGTCGCCGCGACTGTCGGCGCTGGCGTAGGCGAGATCGTCTCACTGGCGAGATCGGGTGTGCTCGTGGGCGCCGATTCGCCCTGCTCTGCACATGCTCCGAGAAGCGCGGCGGCGCCAAGTGCGGCGCCAATACCCACCATGAAGCGGCGGCGCGTGAGATAGGTGCTTTCCGGCGTTATCTCTGAAGACCTGATTGGAATCATGCGTTCTCCTAGGTTGGCTCAAGGGTTCCGATGTCGGCGCACTGCTTGCACACGACCCGGCTCATTGGCCGAAATCATCATCAGCCGACAGCGCAGGCAATCGCCTCGCGCACCAGGGCGCGCTTCTCAACACCTTTGACGCGACGGCACAGATGAGTCTTACTTATGCACGCCTTCGCGCTCACGCCCCTACGAGGTCACGACTGATCCGATTGTGCCTTTCCACAACGGGGCCCAGATCGACAGTCAGGAGTTGTCCGTCCTCCACGACTACGCGCCCGTTGACGACGGATAGATCCACGACCTGCGGAGCGCAGAAGACAAGGGCTGCCAGCGGATCGTGCAACGCTCCTGCGTAGTCAAGCCGATCAAGCCGCAAGCCGATGAAGTCGGCAGCCTTGTCGGGTGCGATTAACCCAATGTCATCCCTGCCCAGGACGGCTGCACCACCCCTGGTGGCCATCCACAGCGCCTCCTGGGCAGAGAGGCCGCCCGGGCCCTTGCCGACACGTTGGAGCAGCAACGCCATACGCGCTTCGGCCAGCAGATGAGAGCTGTCGTTGCTCGCCGAGCCATCCACGCCCAGTCCGACGCGACAGCCGGCGTCTACCAACTCGCGGACTGGTGCAATGCCCGAGCCGAGGCGCATGTTCGAGCTGGGGCAGTGGCAGATGCCGGTGTCCGTTTCGGCGAACAGCTCAATCTCCTGCCTCGTCAGAGGGACACAATGAACGTGCCACACATCGTCGCCCATCCACCCAAGGTCTGCAGCATAGGCCACAGGTCGTCGTCCGAACCTGCCCAAGCAGAAGCGCTCCTCGTCCAACGTCTCGGCCAGATGGGTGTGGAGGCGTACGCCGTATGACCGTCCCAGGCTGGCGGATTCGCGCATCAGGTCGGGCGTCACGGAGAACGGCGAGCAAGGCGCCACCACGATGCGAAGCATCGAGTACGGTTCTCGGTCGTGGAAGGTCTCCACCACGCGGCGCATGTCGCGCAAGATGTCGGCCTCGTCCTCGACAACAGCGTCCGGCGGCAGCCCACCGTTGCTTGTCCCCAGGCTCATCGCGCCACGACTGGCGTGGAATCGGATACCTATCTCCGTCGCCGCCAGTATCTCATCGTCGAGGCGGCAATCCCTCGGGAAGATATAGAGATGGTCCGCCGCCGTCGTACAGCCAGAGAGAAGCAACTCCCCAAGCCCCACGAGGGCGCTTGTCGTGATCGCCTCAGGCGTGAGCCCTGACCAAATAGGGTACAGCACCTCTAGCCAGCCAAAGAGACTGGCATCCTGCGCCCCTGGCACCGCCCTGGTGAGCGTCTGGTAAAGGTGATGATGGGTGTTCACGAGGCCGGGCAGCACAACCATGCCCGTCGCATCGATGACCCGATCGGCGCGCTGGGGGAGACCGGCGGTTGGTCCGACCGACACAATTGCGTTTTCGTCAACGTAGATCGCCCCGTCGACGATCTGACGGCGCGCATCGTCCCTCGTAATCAGTAGGTCAGCGTTCCTTAGCAGCAATGTGGACACAGGGCCACCTCCGCGGCACACGTGCCGCCCAGCAGAAAGTATAACGTAGGTGATCTGGCGTGGCAACGGGAACTAACTTGTGATACAATACGGTCGCTATCGTCGGTCCGGGGAGTTCTCCCAGGGAGGGCTTGCGGCACATGCGTGGGAGTAAGTGGGCGAAGCTGATCACCGTCAGCGTTGTGATCCTTGCTGTGGTGATCGTCGCTGTCATGATTGCCACAGGCAAGATATCCTTACCATCCACGCCTCCCCGCGAAACGGTCGCTGTGCCCACGTCCGGCCAGATCCCTCCTACGGAGGATCTCTCGGGCACGCCTGACTTGGGCATGGCCGAGCCGACCTCCGACACCCGGGCTTCACCCACACCGGCCGTTTACGTTATCGTTCAGGGCGACACTCTTGGAGCGATCGCCGAGGCATACGGGGTGTCTGTTCAGAAACTGGTGGACACCAACCAGTTGACGGACCCCGATGTCCTGCACCTCGGGCAGCAACTGATCATCCCGGCTCGGGCCGCGACGCCAACTGCGGCGCCTTCGTCGACGGATGTCGTGGTTGAAACGCCAGACGCGACCGAGCCAGTGGTTCACGAGGTCGGCACGCCGCCACCGACCCCCACTTCAGCGGGCCCGCCCCTGGTCGAGATCGTGGACGTGGCGGGAGCATCCAATCTTGTGGAGGAAGTCGTCGTGATCCGGAATCGAGGCGGCGCCACCTCCCTTGAGGGCTGGACGCTGTCGGACGGCCAGGGCGCATCGTTCCTGTTCCCAGCCGTCATCATATACACAGACGCCGAGGTGCGCCTTCACAGTCGCTCGGGAACACACGGGCCGAGTGACCTCTACTGGGGATTGGTCGAGCCGGCGTGGAACGGCGGCGAGCTGCTCACGCTGCGGGACGACCAGGATAACGTGGTGGACACCTACATTGTGCCTTGACGGTTAGGGCGTCAACCCCACTCACTCGGGTACGCGCTTGATCCGGGCGCCGATCCCGCGTAGCTTCTCGTCCACCTGTTCGTAGCCGCGGTCGATCTGTCGGATGTTGCGGATCACGCTCTGTCCGTCCGCGCAAAGCGCGGCGGCGACCAGCGCCATCCCGGCACGGATGTCTGGGCTCTCCACCTCGTCCCCGTGCAAGGGCGATGGCCCCTGCACGACACAGCGATGCGGATCGCACAAGATGATTCGCGCCCCCATCATAATCAGCTTGTCCACGAAATAGAGTCGGCTCTCGAACATCTTCTCGTGGACCAGCACTGTGCCCGTGGTCTGCGTCGCCAACACGATAGTGATGCTCATCAGGTCAGCAGGAAAGCCCGGCCACGGCGCATCGGCGACCGATGGGATTGCACCGCCGATATCCGGCACGACGACGAGTGACTGGCCCGAGGGCACGAACACGTCGTTGCCCCGGGCCTCGAAGCGCACACCGAGGCGCTCGAAGACGAGGGCCACCATTCGCAGATGCTCGGGGCCGGCGCCCTTAATGAGGAGTGCGCCTCCCGTCATCGCGGCCAAAGCGATGTAGCTGCCCACCTCCATGTAGTCAGGCCCGACGGTAAAGTCCCCGCCCGTCAAGCGCTCCACGCCGCTGATCGTGAGCGTGTTGGACCCGACACCGTCGATGTGGGCCCCAAACTTGGCCAGCATGTTGCACAGGTCCTGTACGTGGGGCTCGCACGCCGCGTTGCGGATCCGCGTCGTGCCACGAGCCAGCACCGCCGCCATGATGGCGTTCTCGGTCGCTGTGACACTTGCCTCGTCGAGGAATATGTCGGCGCCGATCAAGCTGTCGCATCGAAGCTCGAATGATCCGTTCGCATCCAGTTGTGCCCCAAGGGCTCCAAGGGCCAGGAAATGAGTGTCCACACGGCGCCGCCCGATAACATCCCCTCCCGGGTTTGGCAACCGCACCGCCCCGGCCCGCGCGAGCATTGGCCCCGCCAAGGTGATCGACCCCCGAATGCGCGCAAAAAGGCTCGGGTTCAGCTTATATGTGCGGATGTTCGCGGCATGCACACGCCAACTGTGGGCGTCAAGCTTGCTGACCGACACCCCCACGTCCGAGAGAATATCTCCCATTGTGTCCACGTCCCCGATCCCGGGGATGTTGTGCAGCACAACTGGCTCGTCGGTCAGAAGGCAGGCCGCCAGAAGAGGCAACACGGCATTCTTGTTACCACTCGGCGTCACCGTACCGGAGAGCGGGTACCCGCCCTCGATCACGAACCTGTCCATAGCGCTCCTTTCGCGATGTCATCGGGCGGGTCGGCGGCGTGGCTCTCCCACCGCACGTCCCGCGAGCCCAAAGCCAACTGGACTCGGTCGCCTCTCTGGAGCCCCAGCACGCTTGCCGCGCTGCCTTCGCGCACGGCGAGTTCCAGGTGTCCACCGCTGCCGATCAGAGCGATGGCATCGCCCCGATCTGCCTCTGAGTAGGCACGCCGGATGCCACGCAATTCCGTCCCGCCAGCAGCGACAATGGCCTGCTCCGGGTCCAACCGCAGCACACCCCCCGACGCACTACCACCAGGTGGCCGGCCCGCGGCGCTCTGCGCCTCCAACTCGGCCGCCCACCCGAAAGGAGTCAGATTGAGCATCCCTCTGTCCCACTCGAATCGCCCGATGCTTGTCACAAGGTTTCCGAAACGGTCGACGTGAAGCA
>JAUVSX010000376.1 GCA_030596915.1 Chloroflexota bacterium
ACCCTCGCGCTTGATGGATCGCTCCACCTCCTTGACTAGTCCGTCGAGTTCTTGCTCAAGCACCATTGGCGGGAAGTCGACCTGAGCCTGTTCGATGATTGCCTGCACAACCTGGTTCGCGTACTCGGAATCCAGCTCCGCCCGAGATACCTGCCGGATCTTGTCCCGGATGTCGTCCTCCAGCTCCTTGAGCGACTCGAAACTACCGACTGTGCGCGCCAGATCATCGTCCAGGTCCGGGATAATCTGGTTGTAAACATCGTTCACAGTCACAATGAAGTCCGCGTCCTGCTCGCGGTAGGCCTCCTGGGGGAAGTCGGGTGGCAGTGTCAGACTGAAGGTGCGCTCCTCACCTGCCGTTGCACCGACGATGGCTTCGGCGAACCCCGGCACCGGATCGGTGCTGCCCGCCTCCAGGAGCATATGGAGACCATCTCCCTTGAGCACCTCAGCTCCGTCGCCTGCGCGCGCTACCAGATCAAGCGCCAGTCCGTCGTCCCAAGCGGACGGACGTTCGACCGATTCGAAGATGGTGTTGTCCTCGCGAATCTTCTCGAGCGCCTCCTGCACTTTCTTCTTGGTAACTCTGACTCGCTTCGGCTTCAGGCGATAGCTGCGGTAGTCACCCAGATCGACGGTCGGGGCGAGCGGGACGGTGAGCTTGTAGATGAGCGGGGTCAGAGTGAATTCGGTGAGCTCGCCAGGGGCGTAGGCCTCGATCCCCTCTTGTTCGAGCGCCTCGCGAACGACATCTTCGGCTAACAGGTCAGCCGCCTCACGGCGCACGGTGCCCTCGCCGAAGCGCTGTACGATGACGTCGTACGGCGCCTTCCCCTTCCGAAAGCCCGGGATGCGGGCGTCCCTGGCGATCTGGCGGGCAGCGCGCCGCATTGCCTGCTGCGTCCGCCCGTCATCAACCACGATCGTGACTGCGATTTGCCGGCTCTCAAGTGGCTCGGTCGTGACTATCAAGTGTTCCTCCTCATTACAGGTGTGAGCAGACCTGGCGTCTGCTCCACCGAGTGGGGAAGGCGGGATTTGAACCCGCACGGGTTGCCCCACGTGATCCTAAGTCACGCTCGTCTGCCGGTTCCGACACTTCCCCGCGCAAAACCGCATTATAGCGCCTACGCCTTGTTAACGCAAGGTTGACAACGGGATTGGCCGCTGCTATCATCGTTTTGCGTCCGCCGGAGACTCCGCCGGATCAGAGGACAGGCGCGATGAATTTGGACCAGCCATCCCGGTTTGAGCAGGTCGACAGCGGTGCCATGCTTGGCCACGTGAGGGGACTGCCGCAGCAGTGTCGGGAGGCGTGGGCGCTCGCGAGAGACTTGGACTTTCCCGAGGCATGCCGCGAGGCGTACGGCGGCGTGCGGCATGTCGTCATCATTGGAATCGGCGGCTCCGCGATCGGCGGGACGCTGCTCCAAAGTCTGGTGGCCGGGGAGTGCACGGTCCCTGTCAGCGTCGTGCGCGACTACCAGCTACCCTCGTTCGTTCGAGGTCCCGAGTACCTTGTGATTGGCTGCAGCTACTCGGGCAACACGGAGGAGACGCTCTCTGCGATGCACGAGGCGCTGGAGCGGCAGGTGCGGCCCCTCGTCGTGACGACGGGCGGCCGGCTGGCCGGCTTGGCGAGCGAGAGGGGCATCCCCTCGGTTCGGTACGAATACGCATCTCAGCCGCGGGCGGCGCTCGGGTACTCGCTGGTCTTGCTCCTGGGCACTTGCTGGCGTCTGGGGCTCGTGCGCGACTATGCGCCCGACTTGGACGAGGCCGTTCGTGTGATGGAGCACTGGCAAACGACCCTGGAACCGGGCGTGCCCACGGAAGGCAACGCGGCCAAAGCCCTGGCGCTTGCGATCACGGGCCGGCTGCCAGTGGTCTACGGAGCGGGACACCTGGTAGCTGTCGCCAACCGCTGGAAGACACAGCTCAACGAGAACGCAAAGGTCTGGTCGTTTTCCGAGGCGATGCCCGAACTCCAGCACAACTCCGTCGTTGGCTACGATAGCTCCCAGGCTGTGCGGGGGCAAATCACCGTCGTGATGTTGCGCTCGCCGCTCGATCACCCCCGCGTGCAGGTGCGCTGGGGCGTGACGCGGGAGATGCTCGAGCGCGCGGGGGTAGCCGTCGAGGGAGTGACTGCTCGTGGCGAGTCCCCGCTGGCGCAGATGCTCTCACTGATCCACTTCGGCGACTACGTGAGCACCTATCTGGCTCTGGTGAACGATGTCGACCCGACGCCCGTCGACGCGATCGCGTTCCTGAAACGACGCCTGGCTGAGATAGGACAAGAGCAGTGACCAGGGCGATGGCAGAGCGCGGGTGGTGTCGCCAAGGTCTGGGCGCTGTGGCAGGCGTCCGGTTTTCCCTTGCACCGTCTCGCGGCGTGCCGACGGTCGTCGTGGCGGCTAGCTGGAGAGTTCAGGCTTGACAGCAGTTATTCGATTGGAGGCTGTTTCCAAGATGTTCGTGCTCCGTCGCGAGCGCACGCGCTCGTTGAAGGAGCTTGTGCTCAATCTGCCCAACCGAAAGGAGCCTCAGAAGCGGGAGGAGTTCTGGGCCCTTCGGGACGTGAGCCTCGGCGTGGAACCTGGGCAGACGGTGGGTATTATCGGGGCGAACGGTGCGGGTAAGAGCACTCTGCTGAAGCTGATCTCGCGGATTCTCATGCCCACTTCGGGACGTGTCGATGTTGACGGCAGGGTGAGTGCGCTGCTGGAGCTAGGAGCCGGATTTCACCCCGACCTGACGGGGCGGGAGAACATCTACCTGAATGGCTCGATACTTGGGCTGACCCGTCCGGAGATCGAGAGCAAGGTGGCTGCCATCATCGCGTTTTCCGAGTTGGAGCGATTCATCGACGTTCCTGTGAAGCACTACTCCTCTGGGATGCACGTCAGGCTCGGCTTCTCCGTGGCGGTCCATACAGACCCTGAGATAGTGCTGATTGACGAAGTGCTCGCGGTCGGGGACCAGAACTTCCAGCACAAGTGCATTGAGCGCATCATCCAGATGCAGGCTCGGGGTGTGACGATCTGCTACGTGTCGCATGGCCTTGGAGCAGTGCGCCGAATGTGTACGCGGGCCGTCTGGCTCAGTGGAGGGACGGTCGCGGCCGATGGCGACGTCGACGACACGATCGCAGCTTACCTGCGCTATCTGGCGGAGGAGGAGGAAGCCCGACTGGCGGTCGCCAGAAGCAAGGATGAAGAGCCCGCTGACGGGAGTCCCGAGGGAGAGGCGGACGCCTCCCCGCGGCGTTGGGGCACGCGTCATGTTGAGATCACGGATGTGGCTTTCCTAGATGGGGCCGGTCGGGAGCAGACGGTCTTTCTCGTCGGGGCGCCGTGGGCGGTGCGCATGCGATACCGCGCCAGAGACCGGATTGAGACACCGGTGTTTGGGCTGGCGGTCTTTCGCGACGATGGCACGCATATCTGCGGTCCCAATACCTACTTCGCCGGCCTGGACATCCCCTACGTTGAGGGCGAGGGGGAGGTCCTCTACCGGGTGGACAGACTGCCCTTGATGGAAGGCGCGTATACGCTGTGTGTGTCTGCCCACAACACACCCGATACGGTGGTGTACGACTATCACGACCGTCTATATCAGTTCAAGGTGCGCCAGATCGGGCGCGGAGAACGGCACGGATTGACCAGCCTGGGCGGAGAATGGGCCTGGGTTGTCGAGAACGAGATGGATGAGCAGCAGACTGGCGAGGCAAGTGGTCGCGTGTGACGCCACGTTGTGCCCACTCGCCTGTTGCTGGCGCGGACGAGGGGCCTCCTGGCGCCCCAAGTTGAGGCGGCAGACTGGCGTGTTGGGTGCTGCTCTCTGGAACAACGGTGTATGACAAGCAAGCGTGTGCTGAACAGCGAGCGTGTGCTGAATAGCAGGCGTGCGCTGAATAGCAAGCATGTGCTGAATGGCAAGCGTGTGCTGAACAGCACGCGTGTGCTGATTATCTCGCTTGATGCAGTCGGCGAGCATATGGCGGGGCCGGCTATACCGTGCTGGGAGTTCGCGCGCCTGTTGTGCCGCCAGGCGCCGGCGCCGCTTTCCGTTCCGAATGGCTCGTCGCTGATCGCG
>JAUVSX010000144.1 GCA_030596915.1 Chloroflexota bacterium
CGAATGCTAACACCTTGCGGCGGGCCGATATCCGCCCATCCTATCGTCGCGATGTAGCGGCGGCTGCGTCCGCCCGCGAGACGGCCAGTCAGAATGCGACGCGGGCGACAGCGTAACCCGCCAGATGGGATTCGGAGGGGGAGGGGAGGACGGACCCACTCCCTGCTGGGTGACCGGCGGCCTGTCGGCTGAACGAATTGCCGTGGGCTCCCCCTCCGGTGCGTGGGGCGCGATAGGCGACTACGTCGCGCCACGCTACCCCCGCGCAGGCGAGTCGGTTGCGGGTCTGGCAGACCGGGCAAACCCCGGGTTGCAGAGGCGCCGGGCAATGGCTCCGATCGTTAGTGTCGGCGCATAGATCTCAGACTACGAGTGAAAGGAGGTGAGTGAGATGGCATTGGATCCAGTCTGCAAGATGGAAGTGGACCCCAAGACGGCTGCGGCTGAGGCCGAATACCAGGGACAGACGGTCTACTTCTGTGCCCCCGGCTGCAAGGCGGCCTTCGAGAGAGATCCGGAGCGGTACTTGAAGGGGACCACGGGCGGGGAGGAGCACGGTCAGCACCACGGGCATTGAGTTCCTCTCGTCCGAAGCAAAGGGCTTCCTGCCGTTTAGTCCTGGCAGGGAGCCCTTCTCGTCGTACCCGCCAAATGGCGCGGATGCACATGCGCCACGTAGCCCTGGCACGTGGCTCCCGACTGATGGTATCCTGTTGGCGAATGAACGTAATCACTTTCCGGAAGAAGAGTAACGTGGCAAGAGTATTTGCCTGCATCTGTACGGAGCGAGGGCGGTGATCGCCTAGCCTCCGGCAGCAGCGCTCGGAACGGGCTGCTCCCTATCTGTAGGCCAGCCGAGCTAGGTGACAGCGTCCTCGGGAAATATTCCGAGGGCCTATGCCATCGGCACGGGCTGGCCTTCTTGCGGCCCCATCGCCGATTGCGGGCACATGTGCCGCGGAGTTACTGAAAACTACGTCTCAATTTCAAGGAGGTCCGAGTCATGAGTCGCATTGCCCCCGATGTTACCCATCTGATTGGCCGCACCCCGCTGGTACGCCTCAACCGCGTCACCGACGGGGCGCTGGCCACCGTGGTCGCAAAGCTGGAGAGTTTCAACCCGTGCAGTAGTGTGAAGGATCGCATCGGCGTTAGTATGATCGACGCCGCCGAGCGGGACGGACTTGTGGGACCGGATACGGTGCTCGTCGAGCCCACAAGCGGAAACACCGGCATTGCTCTGGCGTTCGTCGCCGCGGCGCGCGGCTATCGCCTGATCCTGACGATGCCTGACACGATGAGCCTGGAGCGCCGTGCCTTGCTGGCGGCCTTTGGCGCCGAACTGGTGTTGACCCATGGAAGTGGCGGCATGAAGGGCGCGTTGGCTAAGGCGGAGGAGCTGCTCGGAACTATCCCCAACGCCTACATGCCGCAGCAGTTCGCCAACCCGGCCAATCCCGACGTTCACCGCCGCACCACGGCGGAGGAGATCTGGGAAGATACTGACGGTGACGTGGATATCCTCGTCGCCGGAGTGGGCACCGGTGGCACGATCACCGGCGTGGCTGAAGTCATCAAGGCCCGCAAGCCATCCTTCCGGGCCATCGCCGTGGAGCCAGCGCATTCCCCGGTGCTGTCGGGTGGGCAGCCTGGCCCCCACAGGATCCAAGGCATTGGCGCTGGCTTCGTGCCTCAGGTGCTGAACGTGGATATCGTGGACGAGGTCGTCAAGGTCACGAATGACGAGGCATCAGCCATGGCCCGCCGGCTCGCCAGAGAGGAGGGTCTGCTGCTAGGTATCAGCTCCGGGGCTGCGGCCCACGCCGCGGTGACCGTTGCTCGCCGGGAGGAAAACGCGGGCAAGCTCGTCGTCGTCGTCCTGCCTGATACCGGGGAGCGCTACTTAAGCACACCCCTGTTTCAGCAGGCGCAAGAGTGAGCGCGCAGGACGGCACGCTGCCTGGATGACGTGTCAGAGGTCTCCAGCCCGGGATGTGCGTATCCCGGGCTGGTCGGACCTCAGCCTGGAGAGGGGCGAAGGTGCGCCAGGGCATGCGCCGAGCCTGCGTGGGTGAGCCGGCCGATCGCTGATTTCTTCGGCGACGAGGCGCGCCAGTTGCTCGTCGCCAGGGTCTTCACCGAGGCTTACTCTGACCTGGCTGCGGGCGCCATTGACATGGATCTGCGCCGTAAGCGGCTGGCGTTGGGCTGGGGCCAAGTTGAGCGGGCGCCGGGCGACGTGCCTTTCTACACCCGCCAAATGGCGGGGGCGGAGGTACGCCAAATCTCCCTGTATACGCCACCGCTGACGTGATAGGCTTACCGATGCCGCCCGCGGGCGAAGGCCGGACAATCTGGCGCCCGGCAGCGCGGAAAGTTCAGCGGGGGTTGGTTGTGGATAGGTGACGACAGACACTCGGAAGGTGCTAGCCTCCCGCAGACGTGGGGGAGCCCAGCCTGCCTGGTTGCAGCACACGTTCCTCGCTCTCAGCCGTCATTGGCTGGCATGGACGAACCTATCCTGGGGTATGCTGTTCGCTCTGCCCTGGCTGGCGCCAGTTCTCATGGTGTCGGGCATGCCAGGCCTGGGACGCGCGATCTACCTGGGATACAGCCTTGTCTGTCACCAGCGCGCCAACCGCTCCTTCTTTCTGTTTGGTCCGAAGGCGACGGTCTCGTACCTGGAGCTGGCGCCGTTCGCGCCTGGCGCCGACACGTGGTCGGGGCTGCGGGCATTCGTCGGCACGCCGGAACTCGGCTACAAGGTCGCCTGGTCCGACCGCATGGTCGCCCTGTACGGCGGCATTCTCCTGGCCGGGCTTGCCTATGGGCTAGTGCGCCGGCGCCTGCGGGCCCTGAGGTGGTGGGCATTCGTTCTGCTGAGCGTTCCAATGCTCGTCGATGGAGCAACGCATCTGATCAGCGACTTGTGGGGTGTTGGGAATGGCTTCCGTTACTACAACTCCTGGCTGGCCAGCCTTACGGACCACGTGTTTCCCGAGGCATTCTACGTGGGCACGGAGTTGGGGTCGTTCAACTCCCTGATGAGGTTGTCTAGCGGCCTGCTCTTCGGGTGGGCGGTGGTGTGGATGGCGTACCCGGTGCTTGAGACGACTTTCCGAGACATACGACGGACCCTGGAGTCCCGTCTGAGAATGGAGGTGCGTGACGCAGATGAGAGACCGTAAGACCTACGCATTGGGCGCGCTGGTTCTGATGCTGGTATTGGCAGCATGCCAATCCGTGCTGGGTGGCCCGACCGATCCGAATCCGGCGGAAGTGACGGCGTGGCCCCTCCCGACGGAGCTGAGCGTGACGGAAGTGGCCACGCCAATTCCCCCAACGGAGACCCGAGAGGCTACCGCTTCACCGGTCACAGAGGATCGCAGCTATCAGGAAGGATTCACCGCGCAGGGCGATCCTTTCAAGGGCAACCTGGACGCGCCGGTCGTGATCGAAGAGTTCTCCAGCTACCAGTGTCCCTTCTGCGCCAAGTACTTCCAGGAGAGCTACCCGAAGCTCATAGCCGATTACGTCGAAGCGGGGCAGGTTCTCTACATCTTCCGCGATTATCCACTTCCAGGTCAACCGCAGTCGCGGCTGGCTGCTGAAGCGGCCAACTGCGCTGGCCGGCTGGGCGGCGGAAGTGGGTACTGGACGATGCACGATCGCCTCTTTGAGCGGCAGGGGGAGTGGTCCCGGAAGAGATCCGTTGACAAGATCTTTGTAGGATACGCCGAGGAACAGGGCCTGGATACTGCTGACTTTGGCGAGTGTCTGGATACGGGTGCGACTCGTGCTCAGACAGAGGCGGATGCGGCCGAAGGGAGCGCCCGGGGCGTAAGGGGTACGCCCACGTTCTTCATCAATGGCCGAGCGCTGGTGGGGGCGCAGCCCTACGCGACCATCGCTGGGGTGATTGATGCAGCTCTAGCTGGCGAGACGCCGCCTGCCGCCGAGCCACCCCCCGGACCCACCCCGGCTGCCATCGCGCCAGCCGGCGACGGGATGAGCTTGGGCGATGACGACGCACCGGTGACGATCGTCGAGTTCAGCGACTACCAGTGCCCTTATTGCCCCAGCACCTATCGCGAAACGTGGCCCCTGCTCAAGGCGGAGTTTGTCGATACGGGGCGGGTGCGGGCCGTGTCCAAGGACAACCCCTTGACGAACATCCATCCCCAGGCACCGAAGGCCCACGAGGCAGCGCGATGCGCAGGCGAACAAGGGGCGTACTGGGAGATGCACGACCTGCTATTCGATAGACAAGCGGAGTGGGGAGGCAGTTCCGATCACGTGACCGTGCTGAAACGGTACGCGTCTGAGTTGGGGCTAGCAGCAAGCGCCTTCGACGCGTGCCTTGATAGCGGTCGGTGGGCCGACGCAGTGCTTGCCGACACCGCCGAGGGGACTCGCCTGGGCGTTCAAGGCACCCCGACGTTCTTCATCGACGGCTACCCGCTCGTTGGCGCGCAGCCCTATCAGACCTTCGTGTACGCGATTGGTCTGGCCGAAGAAGGGAACCTGGCGGGAGCCTTTCGAAGGAGCGAGTAGCAGCTCGCCTGAAGCGCGTCCTGCGCGATGGCAAGGAGTGGAGTCTGCAAGATGAAGCCTGAAAGAGCTGTGATCAGTGGTTTGATGGGCGGCCTGCTAGCGATGCTCCTGCTGGCCGCTGCCGGCTGTTCGACCGTCGAGAACTCGCCAGGACAGATTGAGCTCAGCGCGACTGACTTCGATTTCGGGACCGTCCCGAACAACAGGCCTGTGAGCGAGGTCTTCCAGGTGCGCAACGTGGGGCAGGGCGTTCTGGAGATCACTGGCGTCAGCACTTCCTGTGGATGCACGACAGCGAGCGTCGACGCCCGCAGCATCGCGCCGGGCGAGGCGACCGGCCTGACAGTGACCTACGATCCACAGGTGCACGATGGTGAGACGGGCGAGTTCCTGCGCATTGTGTACGTTCGATCCAGTGACCCTGACACACCAGAGGCAAGCCTGACGATCCGGGTCACGGTGGTCGATCCGGAGGCGTTGGAATGAGCCGCGGGGCGCAGCGGGCTCTCTCACTGGTCGTGCTGCTGACTGTCGCGCACCTCCTGTATCCTGCGAGGATAGAAGCGTCGGCGCCAGATACGGTTACGGTGTACTACAACCGTGCCTGCGCCGACTGCCTGCACTACATTGAGGAGACGGTGGGTCCGCTGCTACGCCAGGCTGGCTATGAAGATCCGGCCTACAAGGACTACGTCAACGAGCCCGCCAACCGCACGGCGCTTATCGAGCAGAGCGATGGGCTGGGCGTGCCACCGAACCTGCAGTCGCACCTGACGGTCTTCGTCGGCGACCGTCTCATCTTGGAAGGCCACATCCCGGAGCACGTGGTGGCGGATCTGCTCTCGGCGCCTGCCGACAGATTCGAACGCATGCTGATCTACCAGGACAAGATGAGCGGCGCGACCGACTACGTGGCCTGGGCGTTCCGCGGTGAGCCGCAGACGTATGCCATCGACACCCCGATCGGCGAGTACCTGGCCTATCTGGATGAGCACGGCGACCACCTTGGGCCGCCCGCAGCCGTCGACGAGGAACGATCCCTACTGCCCCTCGTGCTCAGCACGGGCTTCCTCGACGGCCTCAATCCATGCGCCTTCGCCGTGCTGCTCTTCTTCATCGCCTTCCTGTTCACGATCCGGCGCACGTCCGGCGCGGTCTGGGCGATGGGACTCGTCTACGTGGCAGCCATTTACCTGGCCTACTTCCTCATCGGCCTGGGGTTGATGCAGGCTGTGCTCTTCATCAATGACCATCACCTGATGGCCAAGATCGGTTCGTGGCTGGTCATCGGCCTGGGGCTGATCAATCTGAAGGACTACTTCTTCCCGCAGCTACCCATTCACTTGCGCATCCCCGCGATAGCCCACGGGACGATACAGGACTGGCTGAAGCGGGCTACCTTCCCAACGGCGGCGATAGGCGGGTTCCTGGTCGGCCTGTGCACGTTTCCCTGCTCCGGCGGGATCTATGTGGCGATTGTGGGATTGCTGGCGGCAAAGACGACCTATCTGCAGGGCGTAGGCTACCTGGGGCTCTACAACCTGGCCTTCGTCGCGCCGCTGCTGGTTATCCTGGTGGGTGTGAGCAACCGCCGCGTGATGCACCGTATCCGGTTGGTCGAGCAGTCAAGCAGGCGCTGGGTGCGGCTGGCCACCGGGGTGGGGATGGTCCTGGTGGGCGCCGTCATTCTAATCTGGTTCGTGTAACAGGAGGGAGAGGTGAGCACAAAGGAAAGTAGGCGGAGAGCACAGAAGAGTCGGTCAACCAGCAAGCGCAAGACTCGGCGCGGTCGCCGCTCGTCGCGCGGCACGGATCCCCTCGTGTGGATCGTGGCCGTGCCAGTGGTCATCGTAGCTCTCTTTGTGTTCAACGCGTGGCAATCGGGGGCCTTCACTAAGTCTCCCGAGCCATCTCGCAGTGGGGACCCCGCGAGCCTGCCACCGCTGACCAGTTACGGGCCAGTGCTCCAGGGCGGGCACAACATGGCGCTCATCCCGGAGCGAACGCCGGCGCCCCAGGCTGCGCCACAGGACGTGCCTGTTCCGCGGCTGGATGTGCCCACCGTCAGCCACGACTTTGGGAGGATATACGAGCGGTGGGACGTTTCCCACATCTTCCCCGTACACAACACGGGCGATGCCGACCTGTTCATCAGCAACCTGGTGACCTCCTGTGGTTGCACGGTCGCGGAACTCTCGAGCAGCGTCATTCCGCCGGGACAACGCGCTGATCTCGTGGTGACGTTCGACGCCGACTTCCACGAGACGAAAGGCGAAGTGACGCGGTTGGTCTGGTTCGCCACCAACGATCCTACCCAGCCGTGGGTAGAGCTGCGTGTGACGGCCTATGTGCGGTGACGGATCGCCGCGATGAGTAGGGGCGAACCCATGGGTTCGCCCTCCCGTAGTGTTCGCCCTCCGAACCGCAAGGCATCACCGAGCCACCCGTAGGGGCGCAGCACCCCCTCGCCGCGCAGACCGTCTCGCAGTCGCACACACCTGCATCCACGCATCGCGACGCTCAGAAGACGGCTAGCTGCGCCCTTCCCGCCTTGGCGACTTTGCGTTGAGGCTTGGTGAGTCCAACTGGCCTGCGGTAGCCCTATCGCACCGGCGTAGAGCACGCGCCGTCCGCGGCGCGCCTTTGCATCGTCGTTGCCTGGGACTGCGCACGGGCTAGGCGAGACCGACGACAAGGAGCGGAGACTACCGATAAGTGCTCTCGCGCCGGCGCCTGACCGCCACGATGGTGACAAGTTGCTCGGAGTCATCGATGTGATAAATCACGCGCCAGTCACCAACCCGGACGCGCCAGCCTTCCAGACCACGGA
>JAUVSX010000498.1 GCA_030596915.1 Chloroflexota bacterium
AGCCCTACGGTTGATATGTACGAGTATCGCACACTTACCACCGAACAGCGCCAAGAACTGGTGCGCGAACGGCTCGCCCGGGGCTTTCCCCCACACCAGCCGCCGCATCCCATACAGGGACAAGGCACCTACCTGCTGACAGCGGCCTGCTTCGAACACCTTCACCACCTCCGGCTTCCGGAGCGCCGGCAGGAAATCCTGGATCTGTTGTTTGAGGAGTTCCTCAGCCAGGGGTCCCAGCTACACGCTTGGGTCATTCTCACCAACCACTACCACGTCCTGGTAGATCCGACTGAGTTTCGGACCGTGGGTAGCATCCTCCGCCGCGTGCACGGGCGCACCTCGCGGGCGTGGAACGAGCAGGATGGCAGGCAGGGACGCAAGGTCTGGTATCGCTACACCGACCGAGCAATACGCTCTGAGCGACACTACTACACCACGCTAAGCTACATTCACTATAACCCGGTTAGACATGGCTTGGCGACCTCTCCGTACGACTGGGTTTGGAGCAGTGTGCACTGGTACCTCGAGCACAATGGGCGCGAGTGGCTCCGCGATGTGTGGGAGCAGTACCCTGTGCGTGATTACGGCAGGAGGTGGGACGACATCTAGGTCAAGTCGGATCAATGCACCGCTGAAGCGATTACTACGAACCAGGAGCCGCACAGGGTTGTTTGGGTTCGTAGTAACGGCTTCAGTCGTTCTGTCGCTCGGCCGGAACCGCTGAAGCGGTCACTACGAACCAGGAGCGCGGCCATTCAATACAAAGGAGTGAACATGGCAGACCCAAGGATCGACAAGCTAGCAGAGTTACTGGTCAACTACTCGGTGGCAGTGCAGCCCGGGGATACGGTCCTGATTCAGGGCGACACGGTCGGAGCGCCGCTTCTTACAGCGGTCTACGCGCACGTGCTGCGGGCGGGCGGGCACCCGCTGATGATGCCCGTCTTGCCCGGCACGGATGAACTGCTGTACCGGTACGGGTCGGACGAGCAACTCCAGCACATCCCCGGACCCATCACGCTGGCGGCGAAGACGTACGACGTCCGCATAGGCATCCACGCCACCGACAACACGAAGGCCCTGAGCAACATCGATCCGGCCAGGATGGTCGTGCGGCGGCGAGCCTTCGGCGAGCTGATGAGGCTGATGATGCAGCGCTCCGCTTCTGGGGAGCACCGCTGGGTGGGCACGATCTTCCCCACCAACGGATTCGCCCAGGACGCCGAGATGAGCCTCGGTGAGTACGAGGACTTCGTCTACGGGGCCTGCATGCCCGATCCCGATGATCCCGTGGGCTACTGGCAGCGCTTCTCTGCCTGGCAGCAGCGCATCGTCGACTGGCTCAAGGGCAAGGAGCAGGTCCACGTGCTGGGGCCGGAGACCGATCTGCGCCTCAGCATCGCCGGGCGCATCTTCATCAACAGCGATGGTCATCACAACATGCCCAGTGGCGAGGTGTTCACGGGCCCGGTCGAGGACAGTGTCGAAGGGCACGTACGCTTCTCGTATCCCGCCATATACCAGGGTCGCGAGGTGACTGGCGTCAAGCTGTGGTTCGAGGGCGGGCGCGTAGTCCGGGCGGTTGCCGATAAGAACGAGGCGTTCCTTCTCAAGACGATGGACACGGATGCGGGATCGCGGGGCGTGGGTGAGTTCGCTATCGGCACGAACGAGGGCATCACCAACTTCACGCGTCAGATCCTGTTCGATGAGAAGATCAGCGGCAGCTTCCATATGGCGCTCGGAGCGGGCTATCCCGAGACAGGCAGCAAGAACGAGTCGGCAGTCCACTGGGACATGATCTGCGACCTCCGGGAAGGTGGTGAGATCTGGGTGGATGGCGAGTTGCTCTACAAGGACGGGGCCTTCGTGCCCGAGTTCTAATGACCGTCCCGCCCCAGCGACTGCGCATCCCGTTTGCTAAGGGCGACGCCATCCGCTTCAGCTCCCACCTGGACCTGCTGCGGGCCTGGGTGCGCACCTTGCGGCGGGCCAGCGTGCCCCTGGCGTATTGCCAGGGTTTCCATCCACGTCCCCGAGTGCAGCTCACGGCTGCTCTGCCGCTGGGACACACCGGCCTGGCCGAGTTGCTGGATGTGTGGCTCGAGCGCAGGATAGAGATCGCAACCCTCCAGCCGGCCTTGGCTGCGGCTCTGCCCGCGGGTCTCACCGTGAGCGGCGTGGCCGAGGTGCGTTTGTCGGAGCCAGCGCTACAAACGCGCGTACGCGCGGCCGATTATCTGGTCAGGGTCGAGTGGGATGAGCCCAGGCCGGCCGTCGAGGCGCGCATCACTGGTTTGCTGGGCTCGGAGGAGCTGCTCACGCAGCGGAGGGGAAAGGTGCTTGACCTGCGCCCGCTGATCGAGCGCTTGTGGGTGGAGCAAGCGAGCACGGACGATCTGATGCTCGGTATGCGGCTCGCAGCTCGTCCTGGAGGCACGGGCCGTCCTGAGGTGGTGCTGGAAGCCCTGGGCATGTCCGAGGCCTTCGCGAGCTACCAGCGTCAACGCCTCGTATTCTCAGACGACTAGCTGCGGACTAACCACGACGGTCCCAAGGTTCGCGTCGGACCGTAGCACGGGCCGCTCCGTAGTGTGGGCGCACGCGCTCGTGCGACGCGCACCACCGGATCACGTACCGTGTACCTCATTCGCATAGGAGCTCCCATGGACACGCGGATCATTCGATCGAGGCTCGACACCATCCGGCGTCGCTCTGTCGTCAGGCGCTGGCCAATCGCGGGTTGGCAGGCGCGCACGGCCGACCACCGGGCGCCCGGCGAGTATGAGTACGATGGCGACTGGCAGGATCTGGTGGGCGAAGGGGCCTGGCCTGCGGGCAAGACCG
>JAUVSX010000335.1 GCA_030596915.1 Chloroflexota bacterium
AAGGTCGCAGTCCATCACGTTGGTGAAAGCAGATAGCGCCCCTGACGGATCCAACGCTTCGCGGTCACCTCCCATCGCCAGCACGGCTTCGCGCAGCACTTGCGCGAGTTCCTGCCCTTGCACGAGTTCGTCGACACTGTGGCTCCACGCTTTGCGGTAGTGGTGGCTGGCCATGTAGAGCCGCAGACTGTCCGGCGACCAGCTCTGTAGCACGTCTCGGACCATCACCAGGTTGCCCAGCGACTTGCTCATCTTCTCGCCTTCGTGGCGCACCATGGCGGTATGCATCCAGAAGCGCACGAAGGGCCGTTGCCCCGTCGCGGCCTCTGACTGGGCTATCTCGCATTCGTGATGGGGGAACATGAGGTCAGCTCCCCCGCCGTGGAAGTCAAGTTCTCCATCGAGGAACTGCTCCGACATCGTGGAGCACTCGATGTGCCAGCCGGGGCGACCGGGACCCCACGGGCTCTCCCAGGCTGGCTCGCCCGGCGCCTGCGTCTGCCAGAGGACGAAGTCCAAAGGATCGCGCTTGTGGGGGTCGTCGGGGCGGTTTCCTCGCTCATTTGCGACAGCGAGCATCTCCTCACGTGGAATGCGACTCAATGCGCCGAAATCAGGCCAGTCATCGACGTGAAAGTAGACGTTACCGCCCGATTCGTAGGCCACGCCTGTCTGGAGTATGTTCTCGACACTGCCAATGATTCCGGAGATAACGTCGGTTGCGCGAGGAAAGAAGTCGGGCGGGCGTACGTTGAGGGCCCGCATGTCTCGGATGAAGTGAGCGGTCCAGCGGCCGCCTAGAGCCCGCCAGTCATCGCCCACTTCCTTGGCCTTGCGCAGAATGTCGTCATCGATGTCCGTCACGTTCTGAGCGTAGCGCACGGTGTGACCCTGGAACTCGAGATAGCGAATCAGTACGTCGAACGTCGCATACGTGGATGCGTGGCCCAGGTGAGTCGTGTCGTATGGGGTGACGCCGCAGACGTAGATTGTGATTGGGTCGCCACGTGGCACAAAAAGCTCGACCTCGCGCGAGAGGGCGTTGTATAGGTTCATCCACTCCTCCGGTTTCTGTCCGTGTGTGCGCCCTTATACCATAGGCAGAGGGCGTGGGCAAGAACGGGAAACAAGTCCGATGGTCCAATGCAGACGCGCAGCAAGCAAGCTGGCCGGGGCTGTGCCGCTCTGCAACGTCAGCCGCTGCGACGCGGAGTTCGGGCTGGCTAGCGCCTGAGCAGAAGGTACAGGCGACGCAGCCACGGCGGAAGGCGGAGTGGGAGGTTGACCCCACCCGGGCTGGGAGGCCAGTTGTCGAGCCAGAAGCCCGCGATCCCCTGAGAGTAGCTCACGTCGGGGCCCAGCTCGCCAAAGGAGATCACATCGAGGAGATTCCCACCCAGGCCATAGAGCTGTACCCTGTCACCCGTATCATCAAGCGCGATCCCTGTCTCAGCGCGGTAGAAGACGACGTACGATGATGGCGGAAGCACAGTACCGCTCGGAATCCGGTACGGCGCGCTGTCACCCCCCGCGTCGTCGAGCATCCACCCGCTGAGGTCGACGGGTTGCGTTCCGGCGTTGTAGAGCTCAATCCACTCATCCTGATCGTCGGCACTTCCGTCGCCGTCCCAGTCCTGGGTACTCGGCGCTGGCAGTACCTCGTTGATAGTCACGTTGGCTGAAACCGCGCCGATGGTCGGGGTCACGGTGGGCGTGCCCGCTGGCGTGAGTGTGCCCGTCAGCGTCGATGACAGAATCGGCGGGAACGTCAGTGTGGTTGACGGCGTTACCGTGGGCGTGAGCAGAGGCGCGGGTGTCGGCGTTGGGTCGGGGGTAGAGGTTGGTGCATCAACCTTCTCCCAGTCAAGCTCCACCAGCGCGTCGCCACCTTGATCGTAGTAGTCAACGACAAGCTCATGTGGTCCGCTAAGTGCCAGTTCAACTACATACAGCTCGCCTCCACTGCTTGTGTGCCATTCGTCGATGATGATCGTGCCGTCCACGCGAAGCCGTATGCCGTCATCAGCCCGTGCGATGAACCGGTAGAGGCCGTCCTCGAACGTCACCTGTCGGCTCCAGCGGGCCGAGAAGCCGTCGGACGGCAAGCCGTGCCTCGGAGACTGCTTGCCCCAGTCGAACGCAACCGCCTCGTCGTTGCGGATCAGCGCCGGGTCTCCATCCATCTGAGGGTTGGGCCAGTACTCCCCCTGCCACTCCGGGAATGGTGCGGGCGCTATCCTTTTCCACCACACGACGATGCGCGCATCCCCTTCGCGTTCGAAGTACTCAACGCGCAGATCGTGCCTTCCCTGCGCCAGCGAGCGCGTGGTGGCGACCCGCCGGATACCGCCCTCTTCCCACCCATCTATCGCGAGCTCGCCGTCCACCCAGAGGCGGGCGCCGTCGTCCATCACCAGGTGGAACTCGTACTCTCCGGCCTCAAAGGTGACCGTGCGCGTCCAGCGTGCAGAGAAGTCGTCATTCGGTAGGCCGGCGCCGGGTGACCCATCCTTCCAGTCGAAGCCGATGTCGTCGTCGTTTCGAACCAGCACTGGGCTGCTGCTCATCTCCCGTCCGGCCCAGTATTCTCCTTTCCAGCCGGTGAAGGATGGCGCGTCAATACCCTCCCACCAGCACTCGATGCGAGCGCCGCCGCCGCGCTCGAAGTACTCGACGCGCACGAGATGCTCACCGTCCGCTACGGTGATCTCGGTCGTCACCGTTCGGGGCGGGCCATCCTGCCAGGCATCGATCACGAGCTGGTTGTCCAGGTAGAGGCGTGCCCCATCGTCCATCGCGAGGTGGAACTTGTATGTGCCTTCATCGACGCGAACTGTTCTCGTCCAGCGGGCGGAAAAGCCATCCGCAGGGAGGTCTGCCGCGGGGCTCGAATCGCCCCAGTCGAAGCGAACCGCATCGTCGTTGCGGACCAGCGCCGGGCTGCCTGCCAGTTCAGGATTGTCGTGATACTCCCCTCGCCAGGCCGCAATGACCGGCGGTGGTGTGGCCGTTTCTGTAGGTGGCGCCGGTTCTTGCGTGTGAGCAGGCGGGGGCGTTGCGGTCACCGTCGCAGTCGTGGCCTGCACATCGAGCCTGGCGGACGCCCTCGCGCCCGACGCGTCTGATGCGGCAGTCACGAGCACGTGAGCCAGGCCCGCCCATGGCTCGTGAGCAGGGTAGATGAAGGAGGTGACGAATGTCCCGTCTGCTCGTGCGATGCCAGTGCCATACGTGATCTGTGAGACGGCGCCACTGGACGGATCGTTGAGATGTATGGCGACAGTCTCAGAAGGCTGCCACCCGGCGCCGGTGACGGCGATGCGGGTACCTGGGGATGCCTCGGCGGGAAAGACCTTCACGGATGCCCTGCCAGCGGTGGGCAATATGGTTGGAACCGGACTGGGCGTCACTGGCGCCGCGGGGAGTGGATCGCCTGCCCTCACGAACGTGCTGGCCAGAACCAGAATCAGCGCGCCGATACCCAGGCTCGCCGCGGTGAGAACGGCGATGGTGGGCATCCGCCCGCTCGCCCAGGCAACAAACTCTTCGTACCTATGCCGTAGCCTCTGGTCCACTCCCACGCCCTCCGGCCTCTGGCCTCAAGACGCTGACGCCGCCTTGCCAGCTTCCGTGGAAACCGCTGCCGTGCTCCGATTCTATACCCCTCTTGCCACTGGCGCAACCCGGCCACCACACGGGGGAAGGGGGATGAGCCTCGGTCACGTGGCGCCTAGTTGCGCTATGGGAACAACTGTCCCCGGGCAGATACCTATCAGGAGGCACGCCTTCGTCGTGGCAGCGGCATGGTCGTCTTGGGTGTAGTCCAGTTCGGGGGCAATCCTCCACCGCCCCGCACGTACGACTGTCGAACCAGCGTGCATGTCAGGGCCCGGGCGACGCAGGGTTACTGCGTGGCGGAGGATCGCCGGGTCGGATTGGGCACTGGACCCAAGACTGAAATTCACCCGTTGTCTCCTGCCAGATACTGACGGATGGGCGCCTTGTCGCCGCACCAGCGCGTGGCCTGCGCCGTTCTGGTTACGCCTGTGGCGGCCGAGAGGGCGGGGGGGGGTTGACGGATCGGACCACCGTGGCAAAGCCATCGGTCAGGGAGCGCGTTTTCAAGCGTGGTTCACCCGCGGACTCGTTGGCCACACGCGCAGCGCGTGCCAGTTCAACGTGGCGTGCTCAAGTCGGGGGCGGGACCACAAGGATAGAGTGCGCTTGCGCATGCGGCCGAGCTGCCGCTTGGTGCAGGCTACTTGGCATCCGCTGGCGAAGCGAGGCGCCCCCGGCGCGATTCGAACGCGCAACCTGCGGATTCGAAGTCCGACGCTCTATCCATTGAGCTACGGGGGCGAGACTATGCGCCTGCCACAGACACAAAAAAGCCGGATATGGTTCCGGCCGGGACCTTCTGGGTGAGTGATGGGATTTGAACCCACAGTCTCCTGGGCCACAACCAGGTGCCTTAACCATTAGGCTACACCCACCATGCGCA